>JBBTBY010000145.1 GCA_038043445.1 Spirochaetota bacterium | reverse complement strand
CGTGTAGAGATCGAGTACGCCGTCAGCGGGGATATTTGCATCGCGTTCCCAGTACGTGTACCCGACCGCTCTTTTATACGGCGGGTGGACGAAATACGCGGCATGCTTCTCTCCGGCCGCCTCGAACGCGGGAATGGAACGGCATTGCGCCCCGCTCTCCTCATCGATGGCGCTCTCTGCCTTTCCCCGCTCACCGATGCCGGATGTTACCGGGCCCGGGCGCAGCAACGCTGCACCCGGCGTGCCGCCGAGGCGTACCCACATCGCTCGCGCATACGCGGACGGATATCCCTTCATCGGTTCCGCGGACGTCGTTAACGAAATAAAAAGTTCGCCCGCACAGGGAATGCCGGTGATGGAGAACGTAACATCATTGCTTTCCGCACCGATGCGTATGCCGTGCTCTGTCGTCTTCACCATGCCGGATGTCCGTATGCGTGCCCGGAACGACGCAATGGATGGTTTCCCCGTTCCTGCGAGCAGGTCGGGCGATCGAAGCGCCATGCGCACCGCTTCCCCCATCGGTCTGCCGAGCCATCCGATACGGTCATCGCGGCCCTGCTTCAATTCATCCCATATGCCTATCATTTCCCCGCTTTCGCGTTCAGGCGCGAACGCGTAGGTTATCGCCGCATCGAAAAAGCACGAGGCCGCGAACACGAGTCGATGCGTGGAGAACGGCACATCGGCGTTCTTCGTATCGCCGGGCGTACCTGCCGGCACGGTGAATTTATGGTTCACATAATTGAACACCGGTGCGCGCGCACGGCTTTGCCAGAAGCAGTGACGGTTCATGCCGCCCGACCAGTTCTCTATCTTGTTGTCGCGCAGATCGGGCCACCCCTCCGATTCGATGCCGTTGATGACCGAGAACCCCCGCTGCGAATGTGTGCCGCCGTCGCCGAGCGCACCGTCGGCCTGTATGATGAACGCTTCGCCCATACGCTCCCTGAGCGCTGCGAGATATCGATACGTGCCGATGCCGTAGGTGTTGATGCCGCTCTCGATGCCGTCGTCCTCGATGCCGTCACCGTCGGTATCGCCCTTGGTCGTAGAGTAGAGGACGTCGAATTCGAGGCCGTCGAACGCAGCGAGCTTTCCCGCCGGGCCGAACCAGCGGGCTAGATCGTCGATGAGCCGATCGGATGCGGTCTTCCCGCCGCGGTCACGCGGACAATGCGGTGTATAGTTGTAGAACCAGAGCAGATCGTTCTTCGCGCCCCAGGGCCCTTCCGTTGCATGCGCGGCCGCCCGTGCGCGTCCTCTGCCGAATGCGAGCGGTTTCGTCCCGTACTGCCCGCGGCGTACGGTTATCGTATTGCTGCGATGGTCCTTCGCAATAAGCACGACCTGCTCACAATGGTCCCAATCATGCGTTCTTCCGTCCGCCGCAATGCCGAAGAGCGCGATGTCATCGTTCCTATTCCGGTGCAGCCCCATGTTCGTCTGGAATCGCGAGGCATTTTCCACCGTAATGACAGTATCTTCCGCCGTCGCCGGGATATCGCAGGTGATGCGTACCGCCTCCTGATATATCCAATGTCCGGGAAAATAACTGCCCGTCTCGTATATCGGATCGCGCGAATTCCCGTTGTAATGGAGGAGCACGACCTGCGAGGGATGCTCTTTCTTGAACCGTGTGAAAAATTCGGGGTTGCGGGCCTCGCGTCCGATGACCTCTTCTTCCAGGCATTTCCCCATGATACCCATGAGCTTGGATGCATTGGACGCCCATGCCTCGTATGGTGTTCTCGGGTTTGCAGCGAGCCCTTCCACGCCGCGGAAGAAGAATGTGCGCGGATAGCCGTTGGTGAATATATCGAGTGCGTTCACATCGCGGGGCAGCACAATGCCGCCGACAGCGAGCAAAAGAATAAAAGTAATGGATCGCACACACATGCTGCGAACAAGTATATCATCGATCGAAGTACAGTGCAAAAGCCGTTCGCGGCGATCCCCGTTTCGTGTATATGTTCTTTCACGCAGCGATATCGAGCCCATGATGCTCGAAACGCTCATCAATGGCGCGTCCGGCTGTTCTTTCTTCAAACACAATGACTTTGACACCGTGCTCGATTCATACTATCATACACGAGCGATATCGCTCGTCGCCCCGTATTATCAGTTCATGCTCGTCTACGCAAAGAGGGAATATGCTCGTCATGCCATATAGAAAACCATGAAAGCAGTGCACGGACAGATCTCTATCGAAAAGATCCCCGCACCCGTCCGCGTCGTCTTCGATACCAATACCGTAATGGCCCTCTGGCATTTCCGCGATCCCACACTCACGCATCTTTCCGCAGCAGTCGGATCGAAACAATTCCTTCCCGTTATCCGTACCGATTGCGCCGATGAGTTCAAGCGCGTGCTCGCATACGAACAGTTCTCAATACCCCCGGGGACGCAGGCGGCATTGATGACATCGTATCTGTCATGCTGCGAAGAGATTGAAGCAGCACCTTCACCGCAGGATATTCCCCGCTGCACGGACAAGGACGATCAGAAATTCCTCGAGCTTGCGATACAGGCGGACGCCGGATTTCTCATCACACGAGACAAGGCCCTGCTGCGATTGGCACGTCACCGAACGTTTCGCGACAGATTGATCATCATTTCACCGGAGATGCTTACGCCATAGCATTGGTCATCGTCCGCATTTCTGCTGTACCCGTCGTCTTTATCTGCACGTGCTTGACTCGTGAACGGGTGAACATATACTCGGTGAACAGTATTCGACTTGAGGACCGGAGCGACACGTGCTGAAAAAAACACCTGATATCATCATCGTCGGCGGCGGCATTACCGGCTGCATCGCCGCGGTCGAAGCGAAGAAGCGCGGTTTTCATCCCTTGATGATCGAAAAGCGTCCGTATCTCGGGCGCGAGATCGCGGCGTATGATCACACCTTCATCCGTTGCGATGCGGATGATGCCGCGCTGCGCCGTATCCCCGGCGAGTTCACGCCGCTTTTTCTTCAGCATGGCGGCGGTGAGATCGTTGCCGCGGA
This sequence comes from Spirochaetota bacterium, assembly GCA_038043445.1. Lineage (NCBI taxonomy): Bacteria > Pseudomonadati > Spirochaetota > Spirochaetota bacterium. The sequence continues at coordinate 11,000 of JBBTBY010000145.1, read as the reverse complement.
AGGATATATTCGGCAGCAATTGATGGCCATCATCGAGTCGCACCGCATCCCGGTGCTGTTCGAGGCGGAAGCCGTTGCGCTGGCGCACTCCGAAGGAAAAACGGCCGGCATCATGATCGCCTGTCCGGCGGGGCTCTGCTCGATGCCCAGTGCGGTCGTGCTCGATGCCACCGAACGAGGCGCGCTCCTTCGCATGCTCGGCAATGGCCCGAACGTCGCCGCCGGCGCGGTAACAGTACATGCAGTATTCGAAATGGGAGTAAGCGGAAAAAGCAGCGCGTGCATCGCATCGATCGATGGGGCAGGACTTGCGCGCGTTGCGTCCGAGAACGGTCTGCTTCACGGCAGCGTTCATCTCCACACGACACTGCGCGCCGACACCGTCGTCATCGACTATGCGTTCGCGGCATCATCGTCCGGAGCACTGTTCGAAACGCAGAGCATCATCGATGCGGATGCCCGGATGAGATCGGTCTCGCTCGCGGCATATCTGCGGGCGAATATTCCTGCGTTCACGGATTCCCGATTGACGCATATCGGCTTCGAGGCGCATATCCGTGACAACACACCGAATGTGACGTCATCGATCACCAATGTCAGCGCGCTGCCGTGTCTGGAGTGGGGTTTTTCGCTCAATGATGTTGCGGATAATGCCGCAGCCACAGCCGCGATCATCAATGGACTTACGATACCTTCACGCAGGGGTAATACGCAAGAGATATTCGTCGGACGGGGATGGTCGGCAGCTGCGGATGCACTCGGGCTGACGCCGTATAACGACGAAGCACTTACCGTACCGCTCAGCGTTGTAACACGACCGGGGGCGATACCATTGCTCGCGTCATTTTCCGCGGATGTCTGCGTTGCCGGTATCGGCGCCGGGGGCGGTCTTGCCATGCTCGCCGCTTCGGAGCGCGGTGCATCGGTGATAGCGCTCGATCTTAACCGCGAACCGGGAGGCACCTATACTGCGGGGCGCGTGTCGGGCTATTATGAAGGCTATCATGGCGGCGTAAATACATTCGTGACCGAAGAAGCCGCGGCACTGATAAAGCCCGCAGGGGGCGGCGGCCACGGCGGATTGACCCACAGCAATCTTCTTTCCGTGAAGGCGCGTGAACGAGGCATACGGTCCCTGACCGCCACGCGGGTATGCGGTGTGCGCTCAGATCACGGAGCGTTGACGGAGATCCTCGCAGCGAACGAGGATGGTCTCTTTTCCGTGAAGGCGCGGGTGACCATCGACGCTACCGGCGACGGCGATGTTGCCGCATTCGCCGGGGCATCGTACGCCGTCGGCGACCCGCACGACGGCATGATGCAGTCCTACAGCATGTGGGGTGTAGAAGTGTACCCCTGTCCCAATTTCCAAGCGAATCGTTTTCTTACCGATCCGGATATCATCAGCCCCGACATGTATTCCGAACGCTTACGAGCGGTATCGCTCGGACACCGCGGTAATTCGCCGTTCCACATCGCGCCCATGTTCACGGTGCGTGAGGCGCGCAGGATCATCGGCGAGAAGTCGCTCACCATGCGCGGCATTCTCGACGCAACACCCGTCGATGATGTCATCGCCGTTGCAAGCACGCAGGCGGACAGTCATGCGCATACCACGAGCGATCTTGCGAAGATCGGCACCATCGGCAGCGGCAGACCGCTTCGTGTGCGCATCCCGTACGGCTGCTTCATACCGAAAGGCATCGACGGCCTCTTCGTGGCGGCGAAAGCGATATCCGGTGAGCGCGATGCGACCTCGTTCTGCCGTATGAACGCGGATATCAAAAATGCAGGTTATGCTGTCGGGGCAGCGGCCGCCTATGCCGTAAAGAACGGCTGCAAAGTACGCGATATCGATATCCAGGTACTGCAGGCGGACATGCGTACCAAGGGCATTCTGCCCGAATGGGCGTTCTCTCTGGATGACGGTGCCGTTCATACGGGACCAGATGACGGAGGGTTCGCACAGTTCGACCGCATGCTCAGGCTTGATACAACGGAGGCGGTGCCGATCCTCACGAAGCGTTTTGAGCAGAGTGCTCAGCAGGGCGATCGCTACTTTTCAGAGCGGACGTTCGCTGCAATGGCGCTTGCATGGCATGGTTCCGCCGCAGGCGGGGAATATCTTGCCGACGTGCTTGCACGGGCCGTTGCCGAGGGACGTCATCGCACGCCGCCGCGGCTCAATGCGATACGTACCGTTGTCGCAGCGCTCGGCGAGGGGCGCGACGATCACTCCATAGTCAATCGTCTTCTTATCATGGCGGGAAGGAGCGGCGCTCACGGCATGTTCGATACATCGCTTGCGCATATCATCGACGCCGTCCCCGGTCTCGGCACCGTGACCCCGAAGATAATGCCCTATGATTCCAACCGGGGCGACATCGTATCCGAGCCGTTCTATCAACGGCTTCGGAACATCGCCTTTGCCGTGGAACGCCATCCGGGCAAAGCGCTGAAAAAGCCCATGGATGCGCTTCTAAGGCGCACGGGTATTACGGGATATGATACCCCGATGCACAGCGGTCGATCACCGCGATACATGCTCGCCTATCTTGAGATCTGTCTCGCAGCCGCTGCTTTTCTATGCGGATCGCTCAGCGGGAAACGCATTCTTTCACGCTATGCCGGTGATGTCCACTGCTTCCTCAGGGACCATGCCCGGAAAACGCTCGCAGCGCTGCGTTGAGCTACTGGATGAAAAATGCTATCGTGCCGTTCGTGGTCGCAAATGCCGGCGCACCGGTCATGCCCATGTTCGCGGTACGATGAGCCTCGACAACATTGTTGATAAGAATATCGATCGTCACGCTCCCGGCACTGACACTGTTCTGGCATGAGAGACCGCACAGGAACGATGTATCTGCAGTGGTAAAGCTTGTCGAAAAAGGCGTATTCCCCGCCGTCTGATTCGTGATGCTCGCGCCGTTCACATCGTTATACCAGATCTTCGTGGACGTTGAAGAAGACGCGGTCACCGAATACGTTATTGTATAGACCGGCGGAGCGACAACAGGGTTTGTCGGGTTCGTTTTGACACATGACAGCACGACCATCATGCTCGCCAGTGTGCCGATGAGCGTTGTTCGTATCCCTGATCTCATGGAAATACCCTCCGATAGCATGCTGTCACTATACAATATAATCCGGATAAATCAACATACCGGACATTGTATCAGTAACTCACTGCATCCCGAAACGATCATGAAAGACGGAAAACCCGTTCCTGATTTCTATGGAATATGTTTCGTGCGATGTCGCAGGCGCCGTCGCGGTCCATAAAACCCTTCGTGACAAGATCGTAGAGCGCAAGAGCGGCCCCATGGCGCGCGAGGTCGAGGTGTCCGACGATCCCCTCGATGTACCAATGATCACCGCCGAAGGCAAAGGGCTTTGTCGACGGGGCACCCGCTATAAATTCACGATATCCAGCGACGGTATCGACGAGCTCAGCGGTATCGTCTCGATATTCTTCGCTGTCAGCTTGAGGAGATCATAGCGTATCTTTGCAAGCGGAAGCCCTGTGTTCGACATGTCCACCTGTATGCTCAGTTCCGTGAACTCTTTCCCCTTATTCACCGTCGGCTCATCGCCGAAAAGTTTGTTATCCGTAAGGTATTTGATGACGTCGTTCAGCCGTGCGTTCGGCACGTTAAACAGCAGCATCACCTTGTTCTCGGCGTTCACCGTGCCGTAGAGATTGAGAAGGAACATTCTGAGGAGCTCTTTCTTCTCGGCATTGTTCTTGAGCAATGGGTTGATGTAAATCCCCGTTTCCGATTCGAACACGGTATCGATCATCTTAAGTCCGTAATTGCGTATGGCGCTGCCGGTCTGCGTTATCTCAAGCCCTATGTCGGCCCCGCCGTTCTTGACCTTCGCTTCGGTCTTGCCCCAGGTCTCATAGACGACGATACCGGATTCGATCTTTGCCGGTGTGCGGTATTTCTGCACCGAATATTTTTCGAACCGATCGAGCAGGCCGAGCGCCGACAGTTCCATGCGAAGCCAATTGAGTGCCATATACGGCATTTCAGATACTACCGTGATGATCTTCTTGTCCTTATCAAGCGTTGAAAGGAATTCCCTGGTTGTGTTCGCCGCTGCATCGTCTTTGATGATGCCGACAAGCTTAACACCGCCGCGTTTGAGCGAAAGCACTTTTTCAAGCGATAGCTCCCTGCCGTATTCAAGCTTGAACTCGATGACCCGCTCCCGTATCCAGTCATCACCGGCGATGGCGGCATCAAGTTCATCGAGCGCGAGCTGCGAACCGAATTCCTGCGGGCGCCCGTCCCAGCCGTAGAGAAAAGGCACGGTCGTGAACTTCGTGGGTCCGCCTGCCTCGTAGCCGGAGGCTTTGAACCCGGCGTTCTCAAGGAGCTTTACGAGATTGCCGCCGCGATTGGGGTCGGCGAGCGAGCCCGAAGGCATTCCAATTTTCAGTATTTCCATCGGTGATTACACCATTTCCAGTTTGCTGCCGGATATCTTCCGGTAATAGCATGAGCGGTACGGACTCCCGTCGGCCTTCTTTGCATGACACGCACCCTTTCCCTCAGGTTTCACCAGGTAGAGAAGCGAGTTCTGTTCGCAGTTGATCCGAATCTCGATAATGCGAAGCATATCACCCGAAGTCATCCCCTTCTTCCATAATTCGTTCCTGCTCCGGCTCCAGTATGTCGCATGACCGCTCTTCACCGTTTCATCGAACGCGTCCTTGTTCGCGAAGGCGAGTATCAGCACTTCCTTCGTGACGGCATCCTGCGTCACCACCGGTATGAGCGTTGTGCCGTCTGCACCGAAATCGAGCAGAAGTTCGTTCGTGTATTCTTTTCCCATGAGTACCGCCGTTGTATGTTCGGCGGCCAGTATATCCGACATGACGTGTATCGTCAATCGCCGGATCATGCCCAAAGCATCATATAAGTTAAGAAAAACCACAGAGGAATATGGAGGAGAAGGCAGAAAGAGTAAAAAAACGGAATCACCTGTTGGGTGAAAACAAAACACCACATTCCTCTGTGTTCTCCGCTTTTTCTCTGTGGTTGCATTTTTCTTACGTGATAATTCGGGCCATGCCGCACTGAGATGCGTCCGGACAGGACATTGACACCATGGAATAGATTCGTATATTCGCTGTGAACGGATATCGATATGACCGGTACGTGTCATTCGAACGCTTAATAGGATATCGGAGGATGAACATGGATCAGAAACTGGAAAAGCTCATTCAGGAACAGGTGAATGCCGAGTGGTATTCCGCCTACCTGTACGTCGCTATGGCGGCACATTTTGAGCATACGAACCTGGACGGGTTCGCACATTGGATGCACAAGCAGGCCGCCGAGGAGCAGGGGCATGGAAAGAAGATGTTCGAATTCCTGAGCGACCGGGGTGTACGGATAAAACTGCAGGCAATAGCCGAACCGACCGCAGATTTCGCATCGCCGCTCGATGTGTTCGAGAAGGTATATGCACATGAGCAGAAGGTGACCGGACTAATCAACGCGATCGCCGATGCCGCCGATGCGGTGAACGACAGGCCCACCAAGGTATTCATACAATGGTTCGTGAACGAGCAGGTGGAGGAAGAGAAGAACGCGGCGAAGATACTCGATCTCCTCAAACACATCCCCGCCGGCTCCGGCGCACTGTATCAGCTTGATCACAGGCTCGGCAAACGCGAATGAACGCACGGTCCCCCGACGGTCATTTGTTCGAGCGGTATAGTCCCTTATTTTTGATGATGCGATAAGCACCGTCGGGGATGAGGTAGCGGCATTCTTCACCTGCGGCCAGCCGCTCGCGCAGCATCGTCGATGAGATATCTATCTTCGGCATGACGCAGTACGCGGCCGGGAAGGGCATGTCGCGTTTCGCCTTTTCAACGGTATCCTCGCGGGTGGCGACGATGAAATTCACCATGCGCGAAAGCTCGTCGATGCGATGCCACGTCGAAAGGCTCTCGATCAGATCATCGCCGATGATGACGGAGAGCATCCCATCGATATCACGCCGTGACGCCATGATATGGGCGACCGTATCTATGGTATAGGATAATCCGCCGCGCTGTATCTCATGATCGCATACTTCGAAACGTCTGTCGCCTTTGACGGAAGCCTTGACCATGAGCAATCGTTCCGACGCGGGGACATCACGGATGATGCTCTTATGCGGCGGCACGGCAGCGGGGATGAAGATGATACGTTCGATATCCGTCGTACGGAGCACTTCCTGTGCAAGTATCAGGTGGCCGACGTGTATCGGATTGAAGCTCCCGCCGAGTATCGCGCATCTCATCCGCGGATATGTCCCGCGCCCATGACGACGTATTTGAGCGTGGTGAGATCGACAAGGCCCATGGGTCCGCGTACGTGGAGCTTCTGATTGGATATCCCTATCTCGCCGCCGAGACCGAACTCGCCGCCGTCGGATAAGCGCGTGGAAGCATTGACCATGACGACGGCGGAATCGATCTCGCCCTTGAAACGCTCGGCAAGTGCAATGTCTCGCGTCACTATTGCGTCGGTGTGATGCGATCCGTGGCGATTGATATGCGATATCGCGTCCGCGATTCCGTCGACCATCTTCACCGAAAGAATGAGATCAAGATATTCGGTATCCCAATCCTCGGCCGTCGCATCCGCAACGGAAGGCATGATCGCTTTCGTGCGCGAGCACCCGCGGAGCGCAACACCTTTCGCGGCAAGCGCATCGAGCATCTCTTTCGTGTGGGGGAAATCCTTATTGATGAGCAGCGCCTCCATGGCATTGCATACGCCGGGGCGATCGACCTTCGCGTTCACTGCAATGGCTATCGCTTCGTGCTTTTCGGCATCCTTTTCGATATAGACGTGACAGATACCCTTATCGTGGCAGATGACAGGGACGCGGCTTTCCGCCTGCACATAATTGATGAGCGCCTCGCCCCCGCGGGCGATGATGACATCGATGTGCTTCGTGAGCTTGCCGAAATCGGCGATGAGCGCGCGGTCGGTGTGTTCCACCATGGAGGCCGCATGCTCGGCGACCCCTGCTTTCTTGAGACCGGTCTTTATCGCTTTCATGATGGCCGTGTTCGATTTTATCGCTTCGCTTCCGCCGCGGAGTATCACCGCATTGCCGCTCTTGAACGAGAGCGCGAACGCATCCACGGTGACCGTGGGGCGCGATTCGTAGATAACGAAAACGACGCCGATAGGCGCGCGCATTTTGCCGATGAGAAGTCCGTCATCGCGGCGTTTGATCTCGGTGTACGCGCCGACGGGGTCGTGCTGCCGTATCACATCGTCTATCGTCGCGAGCATGGCATCAAAGCGTTTCGCGGTAAGCGTGAGCCGGTCCGTCATGGCGGCGGAAAGACCGTTCTGCTTTGCGAGGGCGACATCGGCCGCGTTCTCGGAAAGTATTATCTCGCGCTTTTCCCTGAGCGCTTCGATGACGAGCGAAAGCGCGCGGTCCTTCTCCGCGCCGTTCATGCGCGCGAGCGTGTACGATGCTTCCTTGGCCTTGTGAGCGGTAGTGAGGACATATTCATTCATATCATTATCCTTGTGTACGGTAAGTATACTGAAAGAAGGGGGATTATCAAGCGGGCCGGGTGATGATATACTCTCGGCAGAGGAAACCCATGGGCAAAGCGATAATGGTGCTCGGCACGACGAGCGGCGCAGGCAAGAGCTTTCTCGCCACTGCGTTCTGCCGATATTACGCGAACAAAGGATATCGCGTCGCCCCGTTCAAGGCGCAGAACATGTCCAATAATGCGCGTATCGCCGACGGCGGTGAGATAGGGAGCGCTCAGTATTTTCAGGCGCTTGCGGCGAGGGCCGTTCCCGAAGTACGAATGAATCCCATTCTTCTCAAGCCGGAAGCGGATACGGCGAGCCAAGTGATACACCTCGGGAAAGTATCGCGGGAATTGACCGATATGCCGTGGCATGACAGGTCGAACGCCGTATGGCCGTCGATACGAGAGGCATTGCACGAGCTTACGCGCGAATATGATATCGTCGTGATAGAAGGTGCAGGCAGTCCCGCGGAGATAAATCTATCGCATTCTGATATCGTCAATATGCGCGTGGCGAAAGAGGTGTCGGCCAATGCCGTTCTTGTCGCCGACATCGACCGCGGCGGCGCATTCGCCCATCTCTACGGGACATGGGCGCTTCTGCCGGAAGATGAACGCGCGCTCATCAAGGGTTTCATCCTCAACCGCTTCCGCGGCGATGCCGCGCTCCTCGCACCGGGACCGGCTATGCTCGAAGCGAAGACCGGTATACCGACGATAGGCGTGCTCCCGATGTGGTACGGACACGGACTCCCCGAAGAGGACGGCGTGTTCGACGACAGAAGGACAGGGAGCGGTTTCACCATCGCCGTGCTCGTGTACCCGCACATCTCCAATCTCGATGAATTCCAGCCGCTCAAGAATATTCCCGGTATTAAGCTCGTATGGACGCGCGATGCCGCAGATCTGGAAAGTGCCGATCTCATCGTTCTCCCCGGGTCGAAACATGTCGCGAACGATCTGTCATGGCTCATCGAGAAAAGGCTTGATGCGCCCATTCGCTCCCATGTGAATGCGGGAAAACCGCTCCTTGCGGTATGCGGAGGACTGCAGATGCTCGGCACGGAATTGCGCGATCCGTACGGTGTGGAAGGTGAGGGGAAGGCGCTCGCGTTGCTTCCGTTCAGTACCGTATACGAACGGGAGAAAGTGCAGCGTCATGCAGAGCTCGGTTTCGGGACGCTCTCGAACTATTGGGCGCCGCTCTCGGGGCTTGCCGTGAAAGGATACGAGATACGTCACGGCATCATGCAGACGACCGCCGACGGCGTCATCGGGAACGGCATCGGCTTTCATCGCGGGAATATTCTCGCCGTATATCTGCACGGGCTTTTCGAGAACGCTCCTGTCATCCATGCGCTCTTCGGTGCCGATGCCCCGGTGCTCGATGACACGTTCAACAGGCTCGCGGATTATCTGTCAGGGCATATTCCCAACGATATATTGGATTCGATCGTGCGATAGCATTATCGCACGGTCAAATGCACGAGATACTCGACATTCCCTTTCGCACCGGTTATCGGCGATGGGATGATACCTTGTGATGTGAACCCCAGCTTCTGTATGCTGTCAGCGAATCGGGACACTATCCGTTCCCTGAGCGCCTCATCGCGTATCACGCCGCCGCGCGGCACTTCCCTGCGTTCAGCCTCGAATTGCGGTTTGATGAGCACTATCCATGCGGTAAGCCCCGGGAATGAAGCGCGCACCGCCGGCGCAATGCGGAGCACGGATATGAACGATACATCGGTAACGGCTATCGTCGGTACGGGCTCGAAACGCATGGTGTCCAGATGACGCGCATTGACGCCCTCATACACTTTCACGCGCTTGTCTATACGAAGCGAGTAGGCGAGCTGGCCGTGACCGACATCGAGGGCGTGCACGAACGAAGCGCCGCGCTGAAGCAGACAATCGGTAAACCCGCCGGTCGACGCACCGATATCTATCGCAACATGTTCCTTCACATCGACGGCGAAATTATCGAGGGCATGCGCGAGCTTTTCCCCGCCGCGCGAAACGAAGGGCGGCTTCTCGCGAACGGTAATCTCATCGGTGGTCTTTACCGGATGCGCTTTTTTGTCGATTCGCTCGCCGTTGACGAATACCTCGCCTGCCATGATGAGCGCCTGCGCTTTTGCACGGCTATCGGCGAGGGAGAGTTCGACTAATTTGTCATCGAGGCGGGTTTTCATTGGTTGGAATAACCCCTTTCCCCGCCATTTATAATTTCTTGTAGCATTCTACATCCTTGGCTCCCCTTTCCCCTTTTGAAGGGGTTGGGGGTTGGGGGTTAGGGGTTATTCACCACCGAACCGCAAATCACGCACTTTTTTGCGCCTAGTCTCACCGCTTGTATCGACTATATCCCCAGAGGCAGTTCAACCTTCCGGTGGCTTTTCTCATTTATGAATTGGAAGGGTTCCTTTGCATTGATACCAAGCTGTTCATTCGCATTCATGAGTTCCAGACCGCATACCCTGCCGTCCGGGGCTACATCGATCGAAAGCTCATCGCTTATCTTGATCGTTTCGACATTCTCCGCTTTTTCCCGAAGACGGATATAGGCGATATTGTATGTCGGGTCGTAACTGACTTGCATACGCAACTCCTAATAGTATTTTACTATAACGGTGATAATTATCCAGTGGCCCAGCTCTTCCACCGCATAGGCCTCTATCTGCTTTGTATTATACGTTTCTCCGCGCCAAATACCGTCGAAACGAAAATTATGCCGAAATCCGATACGGCCGAACTTAGCGGGAAACCTTTCCCCATTGCGAACCGTTTCGATCGCTTGCGCCTCGCTCGGCAAGCCGAGCAATTGCGTGTGGATGCAGCCGTATTTCCAATTTCTACCACCTCACCGCAAATCGCGCGCTCATACCGTCGAATTCCGGTGTTGGTTCAATGGCAAACATGAAAGGCTGTTCATTCGCGCATGCAAATTTCGATAATTCATCATATTTGGAAGTATTGTAAAAAGCAAAAATCATTGAAACGATAGCAGCTGCGACCGTTACACTTGCGCATGGGATAAGCAAAGTTAACGGTGTTTCATATCTTCCCTTCAGAATACCACCCTCAAAAGAACTTGATCCGCTATAGAATCTTCCGGTAATGATTTCCAACAAACAAATATCACGCAGAATCTCTGTCGTTATACCAACAATTTTACCCGCAAGATTGTCTTTTACCATAAATGATCCTGCTGCAGGGGATAGGATTGATATACCAGCTACAAGCCACGGCTCTGGATAGTTCCACGGCAACAAGTTGAAATCTACCAAACTGCCCGAGACCATATGTCCAGAAATAATAATGCCTTTCGATTCTGTTACAGCAACTGAGACAACCTTCACACGTCCGATTTCGGTCCGCTCGTTGACGTTTTCAATCATCCCGCTCTGATCATTTCGCTGCTTCA
>JBBTBY010000144.1 GCA_038043445.1 Spirochaetota bacterium | reverse complement strand
GGAAAGGAATATTCGTCCCGCAACGGCGAACGCTGAATATTTCGCAGGATCGACCCCGTCACCGAATGAAGCATCGGATGCAGACTGCGGCTTGCCCGGTTCAGGCGTCCACTGCTTTGACGCAAGGAATTCCTCATGCGACATCGCATCCTCGCCTGTTTTAGGACCATGACCACGAGGCTCGGTGAAGTAGTGAAAGAACGCACCGTCCCAATCCTGCCAGGAAGCCAGGAGCGCCATCTTGTACGCCCACTCAGTGCGATAGGGATTCGGGCGCCCGGCATTGAATTCATAGATCACCGTCGCCTTATCCTTCATGGTAAGATGATCGACGATATAGAATGCCGGTGGCTTTGTCAAAGACGACGATAACGTAAAGCTGTATATGCCGAACGATATCGCGTCGGATACGGCAGCGTTCGCGTACAGCCAGGGGATGTTCTTCATGAATTCCGTGTCGGATATGAACGGTGCCGTGTTTATGCCTATGTCTTTCGGCGCCATGCTGCGGCACATCTCGATGAATTCCCTATTATAGTTCACGACAAGCGAAACCATGAACTCAACGAAATCATCGCCGCGCTGTTTCGAATACTTAGCCGCATCGGATGCCACCGGCGCAAGCGCATACGATGCTGTCGCGAGCGATTCCCCCGGGAGAACGTTTCCCCACGCGCGGACGACGGCAGTGTCATCGGTATATTTCGCTTTGAGCCAGCTGCTCCGGCGCTTCATGAGCTTTTTCTTGAAATAGGCCGGCATCTTTTCTATGCGATTGGCAACGAGCATCCACTGGATGAACCCGTTCTCATTATTCACTTCATACATGCAGATGGCCTCGTCATCAGCATACCGCTTCCCGGTATAGGGATTCACATGGTCAAGGACGTTCTTTGCGCTGTTGAAGAAGTACAGCTTCATCCGTTCGTCAAAAAAGCTATAATGCCTATTATCAAGTCCTGCCTTTCTTGATTCAACGATGGCCGATTTCCACTCCTGCCAATCAGAACCGTTACCGCGGAGAAAACAATCATCCGCGAACAGCGCATCGGGGAAGCGAATGCTGTGCAGACCGGGGAACATAACGAACATCCCGAGCTTTTTGCATTCTGCAAAAAAACGATCATACCGGTCAACGGCGGTGCCAGTCCCCTCTCCCGACGGTGCCATGGTCAGGGTCTTTATCGATGTATCGTCGTACCATCCCGTTTCCCGCGGACCCCATATTCGCACCGCATTGAAACCAAGCCGCTTGATGCGTTCAGCCGTAAAAAGATTCTCACTCTCGTGGCGGCATACACCCCAGAGACGCAGGCGCTTATCGCCATAATATATCTTTCCGTTCACCGTATGCGCATAGACACCGGGCGTCGGCACAATGTCCTGTCCGAATATCTGCATGCTTTCCCGTGAATGGAAATTCATGAGGAAATACGATGATTTTTTCGCAGGATCAATATCGTACGCCGCGGTCATTACCCGTACCCGCGGCGCGGATCCTGCAGCACGTATTTTCATCACGAAACCGTAATTCTCCCACGTACCATTCAGCCATTGCACCGCCGCGCTTGTGAACGAAAGGGAATTATCGCCATGCACGAGCGACTTCACTGGAATCGATATGAACGGAGTCGCATCGAGTGCGCTTTTCGGCGAATCGGTATTCTGCGTCACCCGGAAAAGATCCAGAGCAGCGTCCCCGACAGCACCATCGATGGATGCGATCTTCAGGATAAATGACATATCGATAAGGTCCTTGCGTTCTATGAGCAGATTATTGATCATGGCATCATTGATCGTAAGGGCATATGATGTGGCCCCGTCGAGCACGACGGAGTCCGCCCGCCCGGGCGTCGAGCTTTTTTTCGCATTCGTTTCCGTACTCATGTTCATCTGTATCGCATCGCCGCTGATCATCATGACAAAGCCATCGTTCACCCATTCACCGCTCGCCCATTTTTTCAACGCAGCGGCGAATCCGGCGGCAAAGGCCGGCGACTTCACTGCGGCATCGGCACTGTATTGCGCGAAGGGCTGCGGATCGTAATCAACACTGCTCTTCATACCGTCCCAGGGATTGCCGGCGGTCGTTGGTCTTGTCCAAGTTGCGGCTGCATCCCACGGCGTGAGTACTCGGTGAAAGCTTATCGAGTATCCCGCTGATTTATCAAAATATGTAGGACGGAACGTGAAATATGCTTCGTCAACATCCGAAGGGATTTTTGCCGTATCCAATTTCATGAGCCCGACATACGCCTTGCCGTTGCGAAGTGCTATCTGCGTGCTGTTGGCGCTCGCCGTATCCTTCTTTGATGCAATGAGAAAGGTGAACAGCTTCGAGGGCACATAGGCATCTCCGTTCGCACCGGCGACCGTCACCCCAAGACCGAAATAAGGCACATCCTTACGAACGACCGAAGAAATGATCTTATCGCTCTTCGCATATATCTTCATGACAGTATCCTTAACGGATTGCGGATATGATATCGAACCGGTTAACAGTACGGCACCGGATAGAATGGCAATACCGCGCAATGCCTTAGATTTCATTGGAACCGCCTTTATATTAACGTTAATAAGTGAAAGTATAATACTGCGCCCGCGTTTTGTCAAATCCGCTGTATTTCACTGAAAAAGATCAATCCATTCCGTTCATCATGTAGGCCATTGTCTGCCGTATGTAATCAAGCTTCATAAGCCGTACCGTAATGGGGCACATATTCTCTCCGGGAATTTCGAGATTGAACAGTCCCTGATACCCTATCTGCTTTACGGCATCTATGAATGATTTCCACGGCACTTTCCCGCGCCCGAACGGCATGAGATGCTGATCGTTCTGACCTTCATTGTCGGCGATGTGCAGCGCGGTAAGATGCTTCCCTGCTTTTCTGATGAATTCCGCCGGATCACCCTTGAACAGGTTCAGATGCCCCGTATCGAGACATATTCCCAGATTATTATCACCCACGGCATTGATCATCGCGAGAAGCGGCTCTGCCGAGCCTCCGTTCTCAAGCGAGATCTTCAACGGAGTTCCCGCAATGTGATCGGTCAATATCCTCAGTGCGGCAATGTTCTTTTCCGAAAAGCCTTCGGGTGTCGTGCCGGGCTTCGACATCGGACCGCCGGCAGGATGAAGCACTGCTGCGGTAATGCCTATAGCATTGAAAAGATCGAGCCATCGTTTCAGCGCATCAAGCGTTTTCCCGCCGTCGTCCGCCGTTATGTTGCAGGTAAGCCACAAATGCCCCTGCGGGAACACGACGTTGTGGTCAGCAGCATATTTTCTGAAGGATCGCCCTGTCGCCTCGGGCGAAGTTCCCCGGTCGAGGAGCGCTTTCCCATGCTCGTCGGAAAGCTCCAGATGATACCAGCCCTTCCTCGCGAATGTCGTGACCATGTCCTCCGGTGAAAGATCGATGAAATAGCTCGTCCACATCCCGATGTGAAGCATACGTCCCTCCTCCTATGATCGATACGCGCGACTACCGCATGATAGCACTGTCGAACACATCATCGCTCCGGCGCATGCCGCGAAAGCCATTTCGCGAATTCACCGAACGATCCGATGACCGTTACGATGAGCGGCGTCGCCATCTTCGGCTCGAACCGTTCCAGGATAAAATCCGTCACGCGGACGCAATTTTCCTTCAGTGAGAAGAATGCGTTCAGCGCCTGAAAGTCATCGGTCCCTGACGTAGCGCTGTCCCGCTCACGGGTCACCATGGACGACAGCTTCTCGTAGATGTTCAACTTGTGCAGCAAAAGCTCCCGCAGCGATGTCCTGCTCCGCGGATCGGTGGAGAAGATGTACATAAGGTCGATGAGCGCGATGTACCTCGCTGCCGTATCGCGGGAATGGACACGCGGCAATATCTCACGGAGATTGCGCTTACGGACATTGACGAGGGAAAGGAATTTCCCCGAACCCTCGATGATGCCGGCGATGAAATCCGACCAGAATTTCGCGAGCACGACGCTCGGTATCACGAGAAAGTCGCCGATGGGACCGGTCACGGTCGCGAACGGCCAGGCAAGCACGCTGCGGAAGAAATTCATCCGTGCCGTCGGCAGCTCGAAACCGCGTATCATGTTATGCGTGAAGATATAGCTTCCATTGACGATGCAGATGCAGAAGAACTTCGTCACCTGATACAGCATGCCGGTATGTGCGAGCGGCCAAATCCCGTCGAACGATACCTTAACGATGCTCAAGAGCGGAACGGAGAACCCTGTCCAGAAGAGCGAGCGTGCAAGATTATCGAAATTGATGCTCTTGGTGCTCCACAGCCGCGGGCTCCCTCCCCTCGCGATGATATCAACGATGGCGTTGCGCCCCCCCGTGATGGCGAACCACAATGCCGCGTACGCGAGCGCGAACGTGTATGCCGCACCGGCAGGCCGCGTATGGAAGAAGGCAAGGAACGCCGGAGTGAACCCTATCGCAATATAGACGATGTTCTTGATGAGCGGGTTCAGATAACGCCAGGCGCGATGCGGCAGTATCGGATGCTCCTTATCGTCGTCATGCCGCGAAATATCCTCGATGGTCTTACCCATGCTGACGATCGTGCTCGGCGCGGAACCTTCCGGCGTCTTTTTTCCCGCATGTGCTATGAGCGCGGAGATCGATCGCGGTATCGATACGTGGTCCCTCAGGAATTGCGCACGCTGCCGCCGCTGTATGTCCTTCTCGAAGATGAATCCCATGCCGGGAATGACCGTGCTCCTCCCGGTCGAATCGCTGCCGATGGCGGGAATGATCGTATGGTCCGCCGCGCGAGAGGCGCATTCCTTGACAAGACGCGGCGCGATGCTCACGCCATTCTCCTTCAGAAACGCCGATAGTACTTCGACTGAACCGGTGTTCAGTGCCTCGATGAAATTCGAGAATTGCACCAGAAGCCCGTATTCACGGTTCCCGCGATCATACATGTTGTACGCCTCGACATAATCAAGGCTTTTGTGATCGTTCATTATCGTACGCACCGCTTCGGCAAAACCGTGCTCAAGGGGATGTATCATCTTCAATCTGCCGCCGGTCCTTACGAGCTGTCCGGAAAGCCTCTTTATATCCCGAAAGACCGTATCGTATTCGAAGAGCGCGGGATTGGAGAAATACTTGAGCCGCAATTCCTCCGGCAGGAGTTCCCGGAACCGTTTTTTCGCCTCGGCATAGCGGAACGCGATGCTGTTGTACTCCCACTCGGAGATCTCTCCGTCGCGGCGCTGGCGGGAGGCGTTCGCCTTCTGCACTTTCTGGAGCATCATGCGCCGGTAGAGCACCGGCTTGAGCTTCCGGAACAGGAGCTCGCCGAGATGCATCCTCGTCGCATGATTGAGCGGGATGATGTCGTTCAGATCGGAAAGATCAAGCGGCGCCAGATAGTAGATGCTGTTCTTCTCGTACCCTTCATTGACCGATGCGAGGAACGAGGAATTGAAATTCCCTATGAGCTTTCGTATCGATTGTATCCGGTTCTCCTGATTGCGCGCAAGTCCGTCGATGAGCGTTCGTAGGTTCGCGCGATTCCTGTTCAGGAACGAACGGAACGCCGCGGCATCGGTGAACGGCGGGAACAGATACATGTAATGAAAGCGCCTGCCGCGGACACCGGCGCTGAACTCAAGCCCGATATTGACCGTTATGCCCATGATGGCGCCCGCTTCTATCGCCTCGTCGATCATCTCGGGATGGCTCACGCTGTTGTACGCTATCGTCAGCTCGGATATTCCCTTGATGAACGCATCGACGATGAGCTGGCTCGGCGTCTTGCGCCCGTAGGACGAATTATCGTGCACATGGTGATCGAACCCCATCGAAAGCGCTTTCAGCGGCTTGCCCGACTCGGGCGATTCGACGAGATGCAGCTCCGACAGATAACGCCGTATGAAAAGAGGCTGCCCGAACGATGAGACCGAAAAATCCCTGATGAGCTCGAGCTGGCGCCGCTTGTCGTTCGAGCTTTTTACGGCTTCCTTCATGAGCGCTATCTGTACGCGTGCGGCATTGAGCGGCATGGTGAGCGCTTTTGAATGCGCCGCCTGCTCGGTAAGGAGCGTGAGCGCATTGAGGCGCTTGCGGTATTGCTCGGAATCGAGATCGTTCGCTATCGTCAGATATGCGTCGGCAATGGAAAGCCGGCGCTTCTTGAACTGCTTCATGAAACCGTTCGGATGCGACGGGAGCATATCGTGATCGACGGGGTGCCGGATCTCATTATTGAGCTCTTCCCATACGCTGCGAAGCCTGGCATTGAAGCTCATCGCATTCACGATCCTGTTATAGATCGATATCGGATTTATCTTCATACGTCCCGGAACTTTTGTGATGGGTTAATATAATAGCAAACCGTTCGAATGTCAAAATCGATCCGCCGGACGAATACTGCCGTAATGCGATATTGGCTTTGACGGAACACCCTATTTGCTATATACTGTCATCGACAGTCGTCGGCGAACACATTCCCGGGGGGTACCCATGCGGATCCGAAACATAGCGCTTGCGCTCGGCATAATGAGCATGATAAGCTGCTTTTACCCTGAGACCGACCGGAACAATCCGTTCGATCCCGGAAGTGTGAATTATGTCCCGGGATCGCACTGGAAACTTCTTACTGCATCTCCGATGTATTCATATCGCGCGAAATACGGACTATGCGTATACAACAACAAGGTATGGCTGCTCGGCGGAGAAAATTTCAACTCCTCGGTATACACCGCACCGGACGGTGCTGCATGGCAGAATGTCTTTTCTTTTCCCTTCGCGGGGAGAGAGAGTTTCACGCCCATCGTTTTCAATGACAGAATATGGATAATCGGCGGTGCAATATCAAACCCTCCGGAAACGAATGATGTATGGAATTTCTCCGGATCATCTTGGAATATGGTGACGCCGCATGCCAGCTTTACGAACAAGCAGGGCTATGGCGCCCTCACTTTCAACGGTAAAATGTTCATTATTGGCGGATCTTCAAGCGCGATGTATACAAATGAGGTCTGGAGCAGTACCGACGGCATATCCTGGACGCAGGTCAACGCAAACCCTGCATTCTACAAACGGACACATTTCGGTGCCGTTGTTTTTAATAACAGCATGTGGATCATCGGCGGCGATACGAATGCCAGTAATGGCGCGAACGATGTGTGGAGCTCATCCGACGGCAATCTCTGGACGCTTGCGAACCCAAACCCGCCGTTCATGGCGCGATACGGACACGCCGCAGTCGTACATAACGGGTATATCGTAGTTATCGGCGGCCGTACATCCATCTCTGCGACGAACGATGTGTGGTACTCAAAAGACGGGACGAACTGGACATTCGCCGCGAACGCCCCGTTCACACCGCGTTATTTTCACCGTGCGGTATCGCTCAACGGGCGGCTCATCGTTCCGTGTGGCACGAACTTCCCCGGCGCATTTGTGAACGATGTCTGGGGAGGGAATTAGCGTTCTACCACTGCCCTGAGCGTGACTATCTTCCATGGCGCGACCGAGAGGGCCACGGTGTCTCCGCGTACTGCCGGTCTCCCGTCGGTCACTGCCTCATCCAGCATTGCCAGACAAGCGTTCGCGACCCGTCCTTGGAATTTCAATTCCGCGGGTGATGCAATATCTGACAGGTTCACCAGCCGCACGACAATTGCTCGCGTATTACCCTGTGAGCCGTCCTCCGCGTGTTTTACCGTGCTCACGACAACATCCTCGCTCTCGATCGAAATAAACGAGCGATCGAGCGGCTTTCCCTCCGGAGCAGGGAGCGTATGCGCGATAAGCGGTGTTGCGAACGACAGGTATCGTCGATAGATGGAGCCGTACGATTCGCCCGCCTCGCTGAAATAGAGCGCCGTCTCAAATACATGCTCTCCGGGAAGCTCACCGTTCGGTTCGCCGTTCTGCATGACCGTTCTGCGGAATGATCTGAGGAGCGTGAACGCCATCGTGCCGGCCGCATCATCAAAAGCAGCGACCTCATGGATACCGGCCTTTGCGAAGAACACGATGCCGCCGTTCGCATCTCGTTTGCCGGCGATGTTCGAGCAGTTCTTTTCGATGGGTTCCATCTCTTTCCACGACGATGTATCGCCGAACATGCGACCCGCGGGCCGTTCGATGAAGCAGAACGCCTGATACGCGAAATAATCCCCCCGCATACCGGTCGGCAGAAGCATACGCAGCCGATGGTCGCAGGCGGTGTTCTCTACGATGACCTTCATGCGAAGAAGCCGTGAGCCGCTGTCAAGAGAAATGTCCACGGTTATCGGCACAACGACCTTCTCTTCCGACGCATGGATGCCGGCATATTCCTGATGTATGCTGCCCTCCGCGCGCATGCGTTGAGGGACGATGAGCTTCCTTATGATACGAAACGTCACCCGCGATGAGTTCTCTATCACCGACACTTCTGCGGCACCGTCATATGCTGTCGCCCCGCCGACGGCCGATGCATGAAACCAGCCATCGCCTATCTCGCTGTCGGAAGCGAATACCGGGAGTCCGGAATATGCACGTCCATTCTTTTTATCGCGCACGACAAGTGTGCCGTCACGCCCAACGGCAAGCGATAGATATTCGTTCTCCGCCGAATACGGCCCCGTCATGAGCGTTCGCATGTCTCGCACCGGGACAGCGGACGGCTTTACGATGAATGACGTCCATCCGCTCGCACGCAGTGTCGCCATAAGCGTTACCGTACATGCATCGGAACGTTTCGTGAATTGATTATGAACACGTGAGAGACGATTGCGCACGATATCCGTGATGCGATACGGCAGGATCTTCCCGTCCTCATCCTCGATGGTAAATGCGTTCTTCGATTGATACCCGAACGGTTCGGCGAAACGTTTTGAGAACGAAGTCGGCATATCGATGGTGAATGAGAACACATCGCCCTGTTCGACAGGAAGCGGATTGAAAACACGGAAGAGAAGCTCACCGTTCGGATGCGTTTTCCCCGCGCGAAAGAATTCCTCCGTCGCCTTCTCCCCCGATACGAATTCGATGTCCCGTTTCCTGAGATCATCTTCTACAATGCCGGCAAGGTCGTTCGCCTGCGCGAAGCGATATCGCATGTCCTCATGAACACGGTCGATGGAACAGCCGCATATCGAATCATGCGGATGGTTTTGCAGCACGGATTTCCATGCCAATTCGTAATAGGGGCGAAGCTTCGTGTCACCGACGGCGGCGTTGTGCGCCATGAGCATCGATGTCACCCGTTCCAGCCGTGCCTGTATCTCATCATTCGCTTTCTTAAGCGGATAATATGACGAAAGCGTGTTCGTTATGAGATAGTCATAGCCGCCCACATCACGAGCCGGTTCAATCAGCTCGCCTTTCTTCGTATCAAGCTTGCTCTCCATGCGCGCAACACCGTCAATGAGCGCCGCTATCCCTCCATGCACGACAGCGGCATCGGGATAGAGTTCGCGTATCCATTGCACATAGGTCATCGTATGTGCGTGCACCGGTATATGGTCGAGCCCATCCATGAGCACGATAGAGGGTATCGTCGAGCGTGCGATACGCGCATCGATGTGCGCCTTCGCTTTTTCCTTGAACAGCGCCTCGTCCATGCAGACATCGTTAGACGAGAACACCCCCGTCTGCATATCGCCATAACCAGTGGCATCCGGGAGCTTGTTTGTTATGGCACGCGTTCCGTCAGGCGATTCCCACAGAAAGAAGGGTTTTGTGGTGTGTTCGTTCGTACCGCGGCCGACAAGCGCTGCGTGTATGCCGAAACCGGCAAGTATCTGCGGCATCTGCGCGATATGTCCGAACGTATCGCAGAGATAGCCGAATTTCCACACATCCGCGCCATGCTCACGCGCAATGCGATGACCCGTCATGAGATTGCGTATCAAGGCCTCACCGGAAACAAGGAATTCATCGGGCATGCAGTACCAGGGACCGAGGAGCACGCGCTTCTTTTTCGCAAGCGCATCGATACGGGCGGTGATATCCGGCCTGATTTCATTAATATCCTCAAGCACTATCGTCTGTCCGTCGAAATGGAATTCCTTATAATCGGCGTTGCGCTCCAGGTGAATCACAAGGCCTTCCGCCATATCGATAAGGCGATGCCGAAAGCCCTGAAATGTCTGATACCACTCACGGTCCCAGTGTGTCGATGAAAGATAATGTATCGTCATGTTACCCACCTCCGGTTCGAATATCGTACCTGAAATGCAAGTGCGCGTCAATAACCCAGAGCCTCACCTAGGGTAAAGAAAAACCACAGAGATGATACGATTTTGTCAAGCGAGGATAATTGTGATATCCTTAATT
>JBBTBY010000143.1 GCA_038043445.1 Spirochaetota bacterium | reverse complement strand
GTGCGATAAAAGCGAAGGCGACCGAAACAGAGACATCATGCTTCTTTGCCGGCGTCAGCTTCATGTATTCGTGGCAGAAGAACGACCTTGAAGTGACGGCGCTCGCGATGAAGGCCATCACCATGTTCGATCACAACGATGCGCTTCTGCCGAAGATCATCAATTGGCTGCTCGTTCGACGCGAGGGGAATTACTGGGTGTCGACGAAAGATACCGCGCTCGTGGTGTTCTCGTTCGCGGAATACCTCGACCGCACCGGCGAAATGGCGTCCGATTACGAATATACGATATCGGTGAATCAGAAGGAGATAATGCAGGGGAAGATAAATCCGCGCACGATAATGGAGGGCGGATATTCGGTGCGTATTCCGGCCACCGGCATCATACCCGGAAAGAACGTCATCACGCTCACGAAAAGCGCCGGGGGGCGGCTCTATCTGTCGCTCGCGCTTTCCTATTTCAATTACGAGAAGGTGATAACCCCCGAGGCGAAGAACATCACGATAACACGCTCGCATGAGGTCATAGCGAAGGTACGCGATGAGAAGGGCAATGTCGTGAAGGAAGAGCGCCGAGCGCTCGCGCAAGGTGTGAATTCCGGCGATGAGATCGAAGTTACGCTTACTGTTGAGGCGAAGGATACGCTCGAATATATCATGATAGAGGATTATATCCCCGCCGGCTGCGAGATCGTGGACCGCGATTCGGTGAACTCATGGTACAGCCACAAGGAATTCCGCGACGAGAAGGCGGTGTTCTTCATAACGAAGTACTACTATCACGGTTCGAAGAAGACGATACAGTATCGCCTCAGGGCCGAGATACCGGGCAAGTTTGAGATACTCCCCGCGCGCGCCGAATCGATGTATTTTCCCGAAGTGCGGGCGAATACTGCTTCATCACGGGTGACGATACTCGAGCGGCGGCCTTGAAAAAACATGTCCCTGTGATAGACTGTCCGTAGAGTCAGTTGTCACAAGGAAAATCATGGCAAGCAACGAGTTATCGATATCCGAACTTACCGAGGCGCTCGCCGCGAAAAAAACATCGGCGGTGGACGCCGTACAGTCCGTATTCAAGGCCATCGATACCGATGACGGCAGTGCGAAGCCGGTAGGCGCATATATAGAACTGTACCGGGAGGAAGCTATTGCCCGGGCGAAGGAATGCGACAAGCGTATTGCCGGCGGCGAGAAGAAACCGCTCCTCGGCGTGCCGATAGCGCTCAAGGATAATATCGCTTTTCAGGGGCATGCGCTTACCTGCGCGTCGAAGATACTTTCCGGGTATGTCGCCCCATACAACGCGCACATCGTCAACAAACTCGTCGATGCAGGTGCGAACATCATCGGGCGCCTCAATATGGATGAATTCGCCATGGGTTCATCGACGGAGAATTCCGCCGTGAAGGTCACACGCAATCCGCATGACCGTGACCGCATACCGGGCGGTTCATCGGGCGGCTGTGCGGCGGCGGTGGCGGCTCACCATGCGTTCGGCAGTTTCGGCAGCGACACCGGCGGTTCTATTCGGCAGCCCGCATCGCTTTGCGGCGTTATCGGGATGAAACCGACGTACGGACTCGTCTCTCGTTATGGCCTCACTGCATTCGGTTCATCACTCGATCAGATAGGCCCGTTCGCAAAGACCATATCGGATACGGCATTGCTCCTCTCGGTCATCGCCGGGCACGATGCGAACGATTCGACATCGGTGAAAAGCGAAACCGTCGATTATCGGGCACATCTCGCTGACAGCATAAAAGGAAAAGTGCTCGGTCTTCCGAAGGAATATTTTGTCACCGGTATACACCCCGACGTGAAGGCCCGCGTCATGGAAGCGACGAAGGTATTCGGATCGCTCGGCGCAAAAATAGAGGAGATATCGCTCCCGCATACTGAGTACGGGGTCAGCGTATATTATATCATCGGCACCGCCGAGGCATCGAGCAATCTCGCCCGCTTCGACGGCGTTCGCTACGGGAAGCGCGCAAAGGATGCCGCGAACCTTCTGTCACTGTACGAGCGTTCACGCACCGACGGGTTCGGCGAGGAGGTGAAGCGGCGCATACTGCTCGGCACCTATGTGCTGAGCTCCGGTTACTACGACGCGTACTACATGAAGGCGCTGAAAGTGCGCACGCTTATCGCGAGGGATTTCACCGATGCGTTCAGGAACGTGGATGCCATTATCGCGCCGACATCGCCGACGACCGCGTTCAAGATCGGCGAGAAGACATCCAATCCGCTTGAGATGTATCTTTCCGACATTTTTACGATAACGGTCAATCTCGCCGGGCTTCCCGCATTGAGCATGCCCTGCGGCGTCGACGGCAACGGCCTGCCCATCGGGCTTCAGCTCATCGGAAAGGCGTTCGACGAGCGCACGGTACTCACCCTCGCCAATGCCTACGAAGCAGCGCGCGGGCGATGATGTGCGGCGGACGCATCCGATGAGAATATCGCTCATTGGTCTCATTGCTCTTTTCGCAGCGTTCGCCGCCGCTGCAGAGGAATATCGCGGCTTCTATGTATCACCGTTCTTCTACTATGGGAATCCGGAACGCAAGAACGAACTCGCCGCCATCCCGGTGTTCGATTACCGATTCACCGAGAACTACAAGGTCGGTGTTCATGTCGAATCCTCGATACCATACATCCCATTCCTCACCGGTTATTTCCTCTTTCGCTATATTTCAGCGTGCGACAATCCGAATTTTCTTGCCGTGCGGCCGGGCAGTACGAACGGTGAAATGTTCCTGAACGTCAAGGACAACGGGTTCGATCTCGGCCTTGGGCTCAATGTGCATCTGATGTGGGACGGCTTCATCGAGATCTATGCCGGCGGCGGGGTGAAATACTCGCTTCTTAATTTCACTACGGACACCAATGCACCGGTCACGAAGAAGGCGCTCTCCGGCATCGGCGGAACGATAATGGCAGGCGTCTATGTGCGTACCTTGTATCCGTTCTATCTTACCGCGAGTGCGGGCATGGATGTACAGAACTATAATGACGGGACCTGGCCGACGCGGGACGCGAATGGTGCTCTTACGAGCGCGATACCGGCCGGGGCGGTCAATTTCACGCACCGTGAATATTTCTTCACGCTCGGCATATCCATGCGTCTTCCGCTGACGAATGCGCCGATGACCAATTGGGGCGATTACCCTGATCCCGCAGTGACGAACACCCGTGCGACGAATCGATCTACGAATACCGGCGGCCGCCAAAGCGTGTGGTAGTGTCCGGAAAAACATCACGCAAGAAAAGAAAACCACTGAGCACACAGAGAATATTTAAGAAGAGAATGATACGGAGTTGGCTTCATTATCAAAAGGTGTTCAATTCATTCGCAGCTCAGCATTCTCTCTGAATTTTCTCCGTGAACTCCGTGGTTTCTCTTCGTGTGAGGGTTTGAAAATTCAGATCAAGTTGACAACCGTTATTACAGCGGATATAATCGATGGAACCAGTTGCTCATTGTGTTGCCGAGGAGACCTCATGAAATATATATGTGTGCTCGTTTGTGCCATTGCGGTTTTTTGCTCAGCGAAGGATATGGTCGTAACATACGAACATTCCGCCGATGCGGTGAACGCGCTCTCGGCCTACCTGAAAAGCTACAGCACCAATGCCGCGACAAAAGAGGTGAAAGAGGCCAATGAGGCGGTCAAGGCGAAGATAGCCGCTGTATTCGACTTCAACCTCTTCGGAGAGGCATCGCTCGGGAAGAACTGGGCCAGGCTCACCAAGGCGGAACAGACGCTTGTCGCCTCGAAGCTTAGAACATGCATCGAGGTGTACGGCTACAAGCGGGCAAGTAGCTTCTTCAATCGGGTGGATGCGATGAACGTGATCGGCACCGTTCCCGTCGGCAGCGCCGATCTCGTGATACAGAGCGGCAGCGTGAAAGCCGGCGATTCCCGCGTGCCGCTTACTGCGGTATACAAGCTGGAAATGGTGGGCGACCGCCGCGTGATAACCGATATCTGGTACGATATCGTCGAGGCGCCGAAAGAAAACGAACGATTCATTAAAAGCATATCCGGATCATCGAAGTGGCTGGTCGCGCTCTACCGCGATCAATTCGATTCCATACTCCGCAAGGAGCGATTGAGCGGCCTCTACAAGCGTATGGATTCGGTCATCGCTCAATACTCAGCGTACTGATTCATCGTTGAAACAGCTATTCGCAGAATCACTCGTAAAACATTACGGGATGCAGCATATTCTCAACGGCGCATCGGTGTGCATCACCGAAGAGGACAGGATCGGCGTCATCGGACGCAACGGTGCGGGAAAAACGACTTTGCTCCGCATCCTGACCGGGCAGGAGGAGCCGGACGAAGGGCGCATCATACGATCGAGCGGACTGCGCATCGGGACGCTCTCGCAGGACGAACCGTATACCGCGGAAGACACGGTGATCGGCTTTCTCATGCATGCATCGCATCGCGAGGAATGGGATTGCGCCCGCATGGCGGCGCGTTTTCAGGTGAAAGGGGACATGCTCCGCTCCCGCATCCGTGCATTGTCCGGCGGCTACCGTATGCGCGTAAAGCTTGCGGCGATGCTCCTCGATGAACCGCATATCATACTCCTCGATGAACCGACGAATTACCTCGATCTGTCCACCCTGATACTCCTTGAGCGTTTTCTTCTGTCATTCAACGGCGGCTACTTCATCATTTCCCATGACCGGCAGTTCCTGAGGACCACCTGCGATAAGACGCTCTCCGTCGAGGACGGTGATGCCGTGTTTTTCCCGGGCGCGGTCGAGGATTACCTTGCCTTCCGCGATGAGGTACGCGAGCAGATGATCGAGGCGAACAAGGCCGTCGAAGAACGCCGCGAGAAGCTCACCTCGTTCATCGAACGGTTCCGCGCGAACGCATCGACAGCATCGCGTGCGCGCTCAAAGATGCGCGAGCTCTCGAAGCTTCTACCCATAGAGATACCGGCAGCCGCGAAGAATGTGCGTATGCGCATACCCGGCGGTGACGAACGACGCGGTACCGCGCTCTCGTCGGACGCGCTTGCCATCGGTTACGGGAAGCATGCCGTCGCACGCAATATACGCCTTGAGATAGCGCGCGGGAGTCATGTTGCCGTGCTCGGCGATAACGGCGAAGGGAAGACCACCCTGATACGGACGCTTGCGGGAGAGCTTCCGTCGCTCGGCGGAACGGTATCGTTCGGTATAGAGACGAAGGTCGCCTACTATGCGCAGCATGTATACGCGTCGCTCCCGGCGGGGAAGACCGTGCAGTCATACCTGGAATCGTGCGCGGGGAAGGATATTCTCGCGCAGGACATACGCGATCTCGCCGGATCATTCCTCTTTCGGGGCGATGCGGTGGAGAAAAACATATCCGTCCTGTCCGGCGGCGAGCGGTCGCGTCTTGCACTTGCGGGGCTCCTGCTCTCGGGGGCGAATATCCTCTTCCTGGACGAGCCGACCAACCATCTCGATTTCGAAACGGTGGAAACGCTCGCGCAGGCGCTTAAGAATTTCACCGGCACCATACTCTTCGTGAGCCATGACCGTACATTCGTCAATCTCATTGCGACCGATATTCTCGAGGTAAAGCGGGGCAGTGTGACGCATTATCCCGGGTCCTACGACGATTATGTCTGGCGTCTTACCCGCGATGCGTCCGACGATGACAGCGATCCTTCCGGCAATGAGAAGCGTGCCTCGTCAGCGGTACCGGAAAAGAAAAAGAACATTGCCGCGGAGCGTCGGCGTGCGATACAGGCGGTCGCGGCCGCGGAGCGTGATCTCAAAGCGTACCAGAATGAGCGCGCGGAGGTCATGACGTTCTTTGAGAGCGGTGCATTCGATGCCTCAAAAAGCGCACGGCTTGCCGAACTTGATTCGCTCATTCGTGATGCGGAAGGTTCCTGGCTCAGACTCTGCGAAGAACTGGAAACGATCGACGGACGTGCTATTCCCCCATCGCCTTGATGATAAGCCGCTTCCCGCGCTGACCGTCGAATTCCGCGTAGAATATCTCCTGCCAAGGACCGAGGTCGAGCTTCCCGTCGGTGACCGGAACAATGACCTGATGATGCGTGAGTATGTTCTTCAGATGCGAATCGCCGTTCGTCTCGCCGGTGCGATGATGCCGGTAGTCATCGCGATACGGCGCCAGGCGTTCGAGCATATCATCGATATCCTTCAATATGCCGCTTTCATTGTCGTTGACGAAAACACCCGCGGTTATATGCATGGCGGACACGAGTACCATGCCCTCGCGTATGCCGCTGTCGCTCACGACCTTTGCGACACGGTCGGTTATCCGTATGTATTCCCTGTGACTTTTCGTATTGAAGGTGATATATTCGGTCTTTGACTTCATTCAGACTTTTGTGGGGGCCTTTTTCGTGGCCGGATTATAGAAATAGAGCGCCAATATCGACTGTACGGGGAACATCGTTACCGATTCCGCGAACATGACAAGGCGGCGAATGAAGATGACCGTTTCATTCTTCACGGTAAAGTGGTTCACGATATACGCGAGACGTACCGCGATATAGATGCCGAAAAGGAGGAGCCAAAGCATATAGAAAAAGCTCCCTGCCTCGGGGAGCGGTACCGCCATTGAATTGCCGACGCTCTGTTGGCCCTGAGCGGCATGCATATAGAGCGGAATGGCGACGGCGTAGAGCACCATGAATACGACATCGAGGATGAGCGTGGCGGTGACGGCGGTGGGGTAGGGGGTGTCGTGATAGAGGGGTTCCTTGCACGACACACAGCGATCGTTCACCTTCTCGTTCTCGGCGCCGCATTTCCTGCACTTGAACTTCGCCATGGCATCATCCTTCTCGATCGATTGAGGGTTTCATAGTATTTCATCGCGGTCAAATGTCAAGAAGACGACCGTCCTCATGGGCAGCTTTCCTTGACAAAATGCCTCGGCAAGTGTGTAATGGAGGTATAGTAATGAAGGTGAAGCATGGAACTGCAGACTGAGATACGTAATGAGATTCATATAGTCATCCTGGCAGGACGTGTTGACGTGCTCTTGGCGCCCGATCTCAAGGCGTCGCTCGATGAACTCATAACACGATCGAAAACGTTCAAGCATCTGTGCATCGATCTTTCGGCAGTGAATTTCCTCGATTCAACGGCCATGGGTGTTTTCATCAACCTCCACAAGACGCTGCGCAAATCGAAGAAGAAATTCTCGCTCTGCGCACCGCAGCCGCAGGTCAGCAAGCTCTTCGATCTCTCCGGGCTTTCGCGTTTCTTCACGATATTCAATTCTCGGGACGATGTGCACTGAGCTTATGGCAACTTCCGATAATGCATATTATGTAAACCTGCCTGTGTATCGTTCTGTACGCTAAAAGAAAAGCTTTATCGCCCCGGCGACGGCCAAGAGCTGTACGACGATCTGGAACACACGCTGCGGGATTCGTTTGACGATGAGTATCCCGGTCACCGCTCCGACGGCTATCGCCGGGAACAGAAGCCCGTTGAACGCGAGTGTTGCCGGCGTGATAAGCCCGAGCGATGCGGAGAACGGCACCTTGAAGCAGTTCACGAAGAAGAAATACCACGAACCGGTACCTATGAATTCCTTTTTCTCAAGCTTCATCGACAGGAGATAGACCACCATGATGGGCCCGGCGGCATTGGCAAGCATGGTCGTTGCCCCGGCGAGTATGCCCATGACGGCGGTGAATACGAGGTTCGTCGGTATCATCTCATCGCGTATGACGCCGACGTCCCGGAGCATATTGAGCGCGACCAGCACGAGGATAAGCGAGGCGATGACGATACGCATCTCATGATCACCGACACGCCCGAGAAGCAGGAATCCCGCGATGACGCCGACGACGGAGAACGGGATGATGCGCAGCAGATGGTTCCACTGAGCGTGTTTGCGGTAATAAATGACGGCAATGATGTCCGCCATGATGAGCATCGGCAGTATGATGCCGGTGGACGCGCGCGCCGGGAATACCGATGCCATGAGAGGCACTACGGCTATGCCGAGCCCGGAAATGCCTGTTTTCGCGATACCGATGAAAAAACCCGAAAGTATGCTTATGGCCCATGATGCCGGGGATAGATCGATCATGTTTGTCCTTTTGAACGCTGCTATTCGATGCCCGATAATACTTCTTTTACGAATTTATCGCGCTTTTCCTTGATATCGATTATCTCGACACCATTGGCGGTCTTTCCATCCTTGTCCTTAACAACCTGCACTATCGGGTACAGGAGCGCTCCCGGGTTCTGGTCAATGACACGTGCGGTGGTCCCGTCGGCAAGCCGGACCATGCTCCCGTTCGGATAGAGCCCCATGACCTGCTGGAACGCCTTGGCGATATTCATGTCGAAATGGCTGCCCGCCTCACCCATTATCATCTGCACTGCCTTGTACGGCGGGAACGGCGGTCGATAGCGGTCATTCGTGACCAATGCGCTGTATACGTCGCAAATGGCGATAACCTTGCTCACGGTCATTATCGATGCGCCGGCGGCTTTTGACGGGTAACCGTTGCCGTTGATCCATTCATGATGCTGCAATACCACCTGCGATACTTTCGGATCGACGTCCTGTTTGACTATCCTGTTGTACCCGTCAAGGGGATGCTGTTTAACCTTTTCGCGCTCGGACTCCGTAAGCTTTCCCTTTTTTTCCAGTATCTCAGCCGGTATCGTTGAAAGGCCGATATCGTGCATGAGGCCGCCAAATCCGAGCAGTGCAACCTCCGTGTAATGAAGGTTCATCGATTTCCCTACGAGGACCGCCAGTGAGGACACATCGACACTGTGCTGATAGGTATAGTGGCTCGCATTTTTTATGACGCTCAGGTTCAGGAACGCCTGCTGGTTCTTATATATCTCCGCGATAAGTGCATTGATCTCATCTTTCATGCTCTTGAAATCGAGCTTCCCGTCGCCCCGCACTTTCTGGAATATCTGCATGGTCTTCTCAACGGTCTTGCCCTTGAGCTCGATCGCCTGTGCGCTGTCGATGCGGAGTATCGTCTTGCCCGCCTCTTCGGTGAAATTGCGGTCAATGATCTCCTGCTTCGCGTTAGTAACGAGATCCGTTATCACTACCGCCGGGCGCGGCCGCTCTGGTGCGGATGAGGCGGCGGCAACGACAGGCGCAGCCCGCGGCTCTTCGGCCGCGGGGGCGGGTTCTTTTATTATCTTGACGAATACGTACGAGACCTCGTGTTTCTTGAGCGTATCGATCATTTTTTCCGACAAGACCGTATCCGCTTCGATGAGCGTTGCATTATTACGTTCACTGCTCACCGCAGCGCCGATGATCATCCCTGCCTTGAGCTGTTCCAGTTCACATCGTTCGAGCACGACCGCCTCCGGGCAGACCTTATTATACGGACATCATACTGAAAGAGCAGGCAAAGTCAACTATTTCCCTTTTATTTCCTCGGGGGGACGTGTGCTCCAGCGCCCATGCGCCCACATCCATTGTTCCGGATGCTGCCGTATCAGGTCCTCGAATATCTTCGTATATTTTGCGGTAGTATACCGTATCGTTTCCTCATCGTTCTCTTTTATCTCGAGCTCGACGATATCGCCGAACGTCGCCGTGTGCGTACCGTCGGGGTTGCGCAGATCATATGTGACGAGCAGTTTTGCGCCCGTTTTCATGGCGAATTGCACCGGCCCTTTCGCCGTAGCGGCGAGCTTCCCGAAGAACGGCACGAACACACCGCCCGCAGCCCAGTTCTGGTCAATGAGGAACGCAACGGGATTATTCGTCCGAAGCGCATCGAATATCATGCGCAGCGCCTTGTCCCGCGGCACTATGATTATTCCTTTAGCCTCACGCGCTGTTTTCGCCATCCACTGGAACAGCGGATTGTCCATACGTCGGTTCACGCCGTACACAGGATGCCCTTTTATCCCCGTTATCATACCCGGTATCTCGGGATTGCCCAGATGCGCGGCCAAAGCGATAAGCCCCTTCCCTTCCGCGAGTATTTTCTCCACCACTTCGTAATTGACGACACGCACAAGCTTCTTCTCGATGCGCTTGCTCGAGAAACGTATCGGAAATACGAATGCTTCTACGAAATACATGACCATATGCTCGAAGGATCGTATCGCCATCGCACGGATCTTTTCCTTGTCCCAGTCAGGGAAGGCGAGCGAGAGCCCATAGAGCGCGTCGTTGCGCGCTTCTTCTGCGAAGCGGAACGCGATGCGCCCGACCAGGCGCGAGAACCATAACGTAAAACGATACGGCAGCAGCATGAAAAGCCCTATCAGGAATAACGCCGGAATGAATTCAATGATCGTTATCGGGAGCGGTTTATTGTTCGCCAAGAGTTATCTCCTTGAATTCCACAGCATATCCTTTTTCAGAAAAAACCGCCACAAGGTATTCCCCCCGCGCGCCATGACCCGGATTGATGAGCTTGACACCGTTCTCATCGGAATGGGTTCGTTCATGCGTGTGACCGAAAAACCCGAGGGGCGCCTCGCTCCGTATCACCTTCGACCGGAGCGATGTAAGCGTTTGCTTCACATTGTACGAGTCGCCGTGTGCAGCAACCACCCCTACCCCGCCGAACGTACTTTCGAGCGTCCGCGGATGCCCGCGCGCGGCATCGCAATTGCCGTTCACGCAGTGCCGTTCTATATGCATCGGTATCTCGGCTGTCATGAGATCGGATATACCGTCGCCGAGATGCATTATCCCATGGATGTCCGGTTCGCTCGCTACCATTTTTTCAATGGCATCGATATTCCCGTGCGTATCGGAGACAACGAGCAGTTTGTAGGTCCTGTTATCCATGGTCCCTCCGCGCAAGCTCACGTGACAGCACCGTATCAACTGCATCTGTCGGGAACGGCATCTTCGTCCACAATTCGAATTGTACCGCCGCCTGATGCAGGAGCATTTTATATCCATACACGATCTTCGCCCCGCGTGTGCGCGCATACCGGAGAAGGAGCGTATCCTTCGGCGTATAGACGATGTCGAAGACGACGTGCCTCTGCATGATGCAGTCTTCCGGTATCGGGGAGGCATTCACTTCGGGATGCATACCCACGGATGTCGTATTGATGATAATATCGGCAGCGGCGCATCGCTCCCTCACCGCATCCGAGAACAGCATGCCGTCGCAAACGATCACGCCCCCCATCGACGCGATGAAAGCGTTTACTTTATTCCTGTCACGACCAACAATGGTTATCTTTGACGGCGCCTCATCGCGGAGAGCCGACAGGATGCCCGATGTGCTCCCGCCGTTCCCGAGGACCACGATGTTTTTCCCGGCTATGGGCGAACACTCTTTCAGCGCACGGACGGCCCCGTATCCGTCGGAGCTGTAGCCGGTTAGCTTCCCGTGATCATACACGATGGTATTCACCGAGCCGGCGAGCCGCGCGGCTGGATCGACAGCATCGAGGAACGGAATCACCGAGCGCTTGAATGGTATCGTCACCGATGCACCGCGAATGGATAATGCGCGCATGCCGGCGACCGCATCCTCGATATCGTTCACGAGGAACGGTATATACACCCAGTTCAATTTCATTCGGGCGAACGCGTGATTATGCATGAGCGGAGAAAGCGTATGCTCAATGGGATTGCCTATGACGCAGGCGACCTGGGTATTACCATCAATGGTCTTCATTATCGGGCTCGTCTGCATTGTAAGACAAATCCCCGGAAATGCAATATTTCGATCGCTCCAGATCATGACAAAAGACATGAAAAACCACGGAGATCACCGAGGAAAGGCCGAGAGTACACAGAGAGAGAAAATAAAATATCACCCGTTGGGTTAAAACCAATACCCGCTATTTCTCTGTGTTCTCCTGTCTTTTCTCTGTGGTTGCGTTTTTATTTCATGCGGGCATTGATATTTTTCCGAGTTCTTGATATAGTGCACTCCTTAATTTTCCTTAAGACGTGCCTGTAGCTCAGCTGGATAGAGCATCAGATTGCGGTTCTGAGGGTCGGAGGTTCAAATCCTCTTAGGCACGCAGCGATTGGAAGCGGGAGAGTTGTCCGAGTGGTTGAAGGAGCACGCCTGGAAAGCGTGTGTGCGCAAGCACCGTGGGTTCGAATCCCACATTCTCCGAAACCCTTATGAACGGTAGGACGTTCACGGCGGACTGACGGCAAACCCGCCAGGGCCGGAAGGCAGCAACGGTACGACGATGAGTACGTGCGCTGGACTTATCTTACCGTTTTTAAGGGCTTTTTTTGACCATACGTACCACTACCGAGGGTGATGTGGCATATAAAGTGATCGCGCGAAAGTACCGCCCCACGGTCTTTACCGAAGTGATCGGACAGGAGCATATCACCGAGACGATAGCGCGAAGTATTGCCGCCGGCAAGCATGCACATGCCTATCTCTTCTCGGGACCGCACGGTGTCGGAAAGACATCGCTTGCACGCATCATTGCGAAAGCGCTTAACTGTGAACAGGGGCCGACGGACAAGCCCTGCGGCGTCTGTTCGTCCTGCACGCAGATAGCCGACGGGAACCCGCTCGATGTGATAGAGATAGACGGCGCATCGAATCGCGGTATCGATAATATCAGAGAAATAATAGAAACGGTACGCATATCCCCCGCCGCCGGGAAATTCAAGATATACATCATCGATGAAGTGCATCAGATAACCGTCGAGGCGTTCAACGCGCTCCTCAAAACGCTCGAGGAGCCGCCGTCGCACATCGTGTTCATACTTGCAACGACGGAAGCGGAGAAGGTGCTCCCGACGGTGAGGAGCCGCTGCCAGCAGTATCGCTTCAAAACGCTTTCCATCGGCGACCTTGAACAGATACTGAAAAAGATACTCGAGAATGAAAAGGTATCCTACGATGCGGAAGCGATATTCCTTATCGCAAAGCACTCCCGCGGGTCGGTACGCGACAGCGAAACGATACTGGAAAAGATGATTGCGTATACGTCCGCGAGCGGGCATATCAGTGCGCAGGATGTTCTTGCCGTGGTCGGAAGCAATAATTTCGGGCTTGTGAAAAAACTTTTCAGCGCCATGACCGAGCAGGACAAGCCGGCATACTTCGCTCTTATTGCCGAGCTCCGTGAGAGCGGCGTCGATATACGTACGTACCTTGCGAACATCATCGAGTATCTGCGCGTATCGCTTCTCATGAAAAGCGGCATCTCCGATGCGCGCATACTGGAGATACCCGATTCCGAGCGTGAAGAGATGGCCCCGTTCGTGGCTGCATTCGATGACCGTGAACTTGAGAACATCGTCGATTACACCCTCGGGCTCGATTATCAGGTGCGCATGGCGAACGATCCCATGCTCATATTCGAGCTCAGGGCGTTGAAGCTCTTGAACCCGTCCAATCTCATTCAGCCGGCCGATCTATTGTCCGCGCCCGCCGCGGCATACACGCCGCCCCCCGCACCCGTGCGAAACGCATCGCACGTCGTGCAGCCCGCAGCACCGGCCGCGCCCGCCGCTGCTGCAGCGGAAGTAGCATCCGGCGAGGACAGCAAGCAGCGTTTCTTCAAAGCAGTGCTCGCGTCGATAAGCAAGATCAGCCCCTCGATATACAGCTACCTTTCACAGGGGAATGCGGTGGGGAAAGACGGCGTTAAGCTCATCGTGTCGCTCCCGGCAAATATCCTTTCGCTTATTGAGCAGGATAAACGTGCGAAGGATGTCATAAAGCAGGCCATTGCGGAGAACACGAGCCGCGCCGATATTGAATTCATTTTTGTCGCCGCGGAAAAAGCACAGTCGGACCAATTCGATAAGCTGAAAGAGATGTTCAACGGGACGATCATCGATTCGCAGCAGTGACCGCTATCCTTTTATCATGCGAAGCGCGATGATATTCCGCTGTATCTGGTTCGTACCCTCGTATATCTGCGTCACCTTTGCGTCGCGCATGAAGCGCTCCACCTCGAATACGCGCATGTATCCCCACCCGCCGTATATCTGCACCGCATCTGTTGTCACCTGCATCGCCGTGTCCGAAGCGAACACCTTCGCGGCGGCAGCCGCAGCGCTCACTTCCCTGTCGCCGCGCACCACCATATCGATGACCGCATAGGTCAGCGCCCGTGCCGCTTCGACCTTGATCTCCATATCGGCGAGCATCCACTGTATCCCCTGGAACGTGCTTATCGTTTTTCCGAACTGCTCGCGCTTTTTTGCGTACCGTAATGCGAGATCGAGCGCCCCCTGCGCAATGCCGACGGCCTGCGCTGCCACCCCCGGACGCGAATGCTCAAAGGTGCGTATCGCGTGGATAAATCCCATATTCTCCTTGCCGCCGATGAGATTTTCTGCCGGCACCGCCACATGATCGAAAGCGATATTGCAGGTGGCGCTGGCGCGTATGCCCATCTTCTTATGCGGCTCGCCGAATTTCATACCCGGCGCGCCCTTCTCTATAATGAACGATGAAATACCGCGTGGGCCGCGACTCTTATCGGTAACAGCGAACACTGAATAGATGTCCGATTGCCCTGCATTCGTTATGAACCGTTTGGCCCCGGAGATGATATAGTTGTCGCCATCGCGCATCGCCGTCGTTTCGAGCGTTCCGGCATCCGAACCCGCCCCCGGTTCTGACAATGCGAATGATGCTAACTTCTCACCGCGGGCTATCGGCGTCAGGTATTTCAGCTTCTGCTCGTGGGTGCCGTAGAGTATTATCGGCAGTGCGCCGAGCAGCGTCGCCGCAAATGCCGTCGAGGCCGCACCGTCGATACGGGCTATCTCCTCGGTGGCGAGACAGAATTCGAATATCCCGAGGCCCATGCCGCCGTACTCCTTTGGGATGCTTATGCCGAAAAGCCCTTCCCTGCCGAGCGCGAATATCGCTTCGCGCGGGAACGCTTCGCTTTCATCGAGCTCGCGGGCTATCGGTGCGATATATTCCCGGGCCAGTTCGCGGGCGAGCTTCTGTATCCGTTCCTGATCGGCCGTCAGTGATCGTGTGACCAGCATGGTACTACTCCTTATCCCCGTGCGGGATACATCCTCGAGATCACGTCGCGATATTTCTCCGCGATCAGATTGCGTTTCATCTTCATCGACTGCGTAAGGAGCCCGTTCTCAATGCTGAACGGCTCTTCGACGAGCGAAAAGCGCACGATGCGCTCGTAACTTTTTACCCGTGCGAGCGAGTTCACCAATCGCTCTATCTCAGCCTTTATCATTTCATATGTTCCCGCATGGGCGATGATATCCTTGTGGGAAACAGCTGTACCGTCGCCGAAATGATGCGACAGATTGTCCGCATTCGGCACTATAAGCGCTGTGATATATTCCTTATCCTGACCGGCGAGCATCGCCTGCTCGATGAACGGCGACTCGGTGAGTTTGTCTTCGATCGGCACCGGCTCGACATTCTCCCCGCTGACAAGCACTATCGTTTCCTTCTCGCGGCCTATTATCACCACATGCCCCTGCTTCGTTATCGCGCCGATATCGCCGGTATTGAACCATCCGTTCACGATGACCGTAGCCGTACGCTCCGGTTCCTTGTAATATCCGCGCATGACATTGGGGCCTTTCACCCAGAGAACCCCGACGTCGCCATCAGGGAGTTTTTTGCCGTCGGCACCGCGTACTTCGACCGCTACCCCGGGAACGGGCTTGCCCGCAGTACCGCGTATGTTCTCCTCGATCAGCCGTACGGTGAGCACCGGCGATGTCTCGGTTATCCCCCACCCTACCGCGAGCGGAACTCCTGCTGCCTCGAAGAAATCCTCGGCATACATCGGGAGCGCGCCGCCGCCGGATATCGTAAGCCTGAGCCTGCCGCCGGTGGCATGCTGCAGTTTTGCATATACCAGTTTTCCTGCGAGCGCATGGAAGAGACCGTCGAACGGACCGGGATGAAGCTCCTTCATGTGAGCGCGGACCGTATCATCCCTGTACAATATCATTTCATTGCGCATGAGGCGCCGGTAGCGGATATACCGCAAGGAATGCCTGATAAGAAATTGCGCGAGCGGCCGTTTGAGCCCGTGCTCACGGTGTATCCGCGTCATCACCGTGCGGTGCATATTTATCCATATCGCCGGTACTGAGATGAACACCGTCGGCCGCTCTTCGGCAAGATCGGTGCGCACATCGCGCTTGCTGCTGTAAACGGAAAATGCGCCGACAGAAACGACCGCATAGCATATCATCCGCTCATAGATATGCCATATCGGCAGTATCGAAACGAGCTTGTCTGCGGCGGAAAGTGCGACCATGCCGGGGAGCGCCTCGACATTATGGAGGATATTGCCGTGTTCGAGCATGACGCCCTTGGGAATGCCTGTTGTTCCGGATGTGTAAATTATCGTTGCGAGGTCCTTGCGCGAAACCGACGCTGCCGAACGGCGATAGAACGCCATATCGTCCCCGTTCGCCGCTTTGCCCTCTTCGATCAGCGCTGCGAACGAAAGCACCGGGGATCCGGCGTCATCGAACATTATCACCGGCACTGCCGGCGGCAGGACATCGCGAATTTTATCAAGGACGCGCGTATTCTCTACGATGACCGCCGCGGCATCGGAATGGGTCACTATATACGTGAGTTCCTCGCGCGTGGAATCGGTCGACCGCGGTATATCGGCGCCGCCGAGCCCGAGTATCGCAAGGTCCGCGATAAGCCATTCGTATCGATTCTCCGAGAATATTGCTATATGCTTCCCTGCAAGCCCGCGCATGGCAAGGGCTTTTGCGAACGCATTGACCGATCCGTATAGTTCCCCATAGGTGATGTTCGCCTTTGTACCGTCCTTTTTCCGGTATCGCAGGGCGTTCTTCTCACTGTGGCTATCCACCGTTTTTACGAACATATCGGCAAGTGAGTTGTACATGGTACCCCTCCTTAAGAAGCGCATCGCCGGCACTTTTTGAGCGCATGCGCGATGCGCCGTTTCTATCTGAAAAAGAGCTGCTATCCGATTACAATATAGGAATCGAAGGGGCGAAGTCAAACTCCCGCGCAGCCCTCCGCGAAACCCTTTACCGCACGGGGATTTTTTATTACCCTTTCTACGAATACAAACCCGGACGAACGGAGCAGTACATGACATCGCGGCGTCGGCTAACGCTTACCAATGCGAGATCGCACAGGACAACGATCGATGATGAAGAAGCGTTCGACGCATATTCACATGCCGTCATTCGTGCGGTAGACCGCGTCGGACCATCCGTGGTGCACGTAATAATCAAGAACGGCGAACGCATACCGCCCCCGGAGGATAATTCCGAAGGCGGCAGCGGTTCGGGGTTCATTTTCACCCCCGACGGATTCATCATCACCAACAGCCATGTCGTGCACGGTGCCAATGCCATTGATGCTTTACTGCCCTCGGGCGAACGCCACGAAGCGGAGATCATCGGTGATGACCCTCATTCCGATATCGCTGTCATCCGCATCCATGGCGCATCGGCGCTCCCGTACGCACCGCTCGGTGATTCAAGGAAGCTCCGCGTAGGGCAGCTTGTCATCGCCATCGGCAATCCCTACGGCTTCCAAAGCACGGTCACCGCCGGCGTTATAAGCGCGCTCGGCCGATCGTTTCGTTCGCGATCGGGGCGGCTCATCGACAATATCATCCAAACCGATGCATCGCTCAATCCCGGCAATTCAGGCGGCCCGCTCGTAACATCGCACGGCGAGGTCATCGGCGTGAATACGGCGATCATCAGCGCGGCGCAAGGCATATGTTTCGCCATCCCCTCGGCAAGCGCGGAATTCAGTGCGCTCCACCTCATGCGCGAGGGGCGCATACGCCGCGGATATCTGGGCATCGGCGGACAGGATGTCCCGCTGCATAGAAAAGTAATACGCTATTTCGAACTTCCCGTCGAGCATGGCATCCGCATCATATCCATGGAGAAAGGAACGCCGGCATCGCGCGCGGGGCTCATCATCGGCGATATTATCGTCGCGTTCAATGACCACGCCATCGACAGCGTCGATTCCCTGCATCGTGTGCTTGGAGAGGATACTATCGGGAAGAAATGCGTCGTTACGGTCATTCGCGACAACAGGCGGATATCATCGGCCGTTTTCCCATCGGAAAGCGGCTGAACGCCTGTTGACGTTGACAAAATACACCTATCTTCTATAATGCGTTCACTCTTGCTTGGAGGACGTCATGAAACATCTATCGATATTGCTTCTTGCGGGCATCGCCGTGGTATTCATATCATGCGGCGGCGACCAGAAGAGCGTCAAACAGACGCCGAAGGTCGTCAATGGTCCGTATACGGAAAAATATGACGACGGCAAGATAAAAGAACAGGGCATCATGAGCAATGCGATGCGCAACGGCCCCGCAACCACCTTTTTCAAGAGCGGTAAAAAAGAATCCGAGGGCGTCTACGAGAACGATACGAAGAACGGGAAATGGACGTTCTATCACGAGAACGGCGCAACGAGCATCATCGTCATCTATAAAAGCGATAAACTGGAAGGTCCGACGACGCGCTACTACGACACCGGCTCAAAGCTCATCGACGGACAGTACGGTGCTGATGAGCGGCAGGGATTGTGGAAAGAGTATCACCCGGATGGAAAGACCGTCTCCTCACTGACAACGTATAAGGACGGCAAGAGAACGGGTGATTTCAAGGCCTTCGACGATAAAGGCACGATGGCATATTCCGGGACCTTCGAGCGCGGCATGTCAAACGGCGTGTGGCTGCGCTATGAGAACAACTCCGTGCTTGAAAAGATACGCTTCGCGGACAATGTTACCAACGGCGTCTCCGAGTTCTACTATCCCGGCGCGGGCGTATCACAGAGGTCCACGTTCGCAAGCAATGTCCTTGACGGCGCATCGTCCTCCTATTATTCGAACGGGAGCGTCATGTCGGAAGGCAATTATGTGAAAGGCAAGCAGGAAGGGACTTGGAAATTCTACAGCAAGGATGGATCGCTCTTCATGCAGGGGCCGTATAAGGCCGGCAAGAAGGAAGGCGAATTCACCGAATACTACCCCAGCGGCAAAGTTCGTGCAAAAGGCATGTACGAAGGCAGCAAGAAGATGGGCGTGTGGAATTACTATCTTGAGACCGGTGCCCTCGATAAGCAGCCGGACTTCAAGAGCGCAAGCATAAAACACTGTGTGTTCTATAAGAACGGAGCAAAGGATTTCGAGGTGCAGTTCCTCGCCGCGTTCGAGGACAGGAATTTCAGCGAGCTTGTCGAAAAGAACTACAACGGCAAATTCATCAGATACGGCGCGAACGGAAAGCCGATCGAAGAAGGACTGTACAAGACCGGCATGAAACACGGTGTCTGGAAGACCTACGATGCGGGCGGGAATGCATCGACAGAGCAGTGGATACTCGGCGAGAAAAAGGAATCCCTGCGTTAACAGATCAGGACAAGGATGATTATGCGAACCGATGAGACCCTCCTCTCGATGCTGCGCGTAAGCGGCGCGCTCCTCGAAGGACATTTCCTCCTCTCAAGCGGCCTGCACTCGGACCGCTACGTGCAATGTGCCAGGCTCACCATGTATCCGGAACACAACACCTATGTATCGGCCCATCTTGCCGCGCTCTATCAGGGCGAGAAGATAGATGTCGTCATCGGCGGGGCGTTCGGCGGCATCATCATCGCGTACGGTATAGCGCGTGAACTCGGTGTACGCACCATGTTCGCCGAGCGCGTCGACGGCGTGTTCAGCCTCCGCCGCGGGTTCTCCATAGCGCCGGGCGAGCGCGTGCTCATCGCCGAAGACGTATGCACCCCCGGGAAAAGCATTCTCGAGGTGAAAGAGCTCGTCGATAAGCACGGCGGCATCACCGTCGGTGCGGCCGTCATCGTCGACCGCGGACAGCCCGAGGGCGCGGATCTCGGCATACGCAAGGAATGGCTCCATTCGGTCGAGGCTACATCGTGGAAAGCAGATGCCTGCGCGCTCTGTAAAAGCGGCAGTACGCCGGTAAAGCCGGGCAGCCGCAGGAACACATAGCGCCCCGCGATGATCGTCACCGTCTGCCTCAATCCTGTTCTTCAGAAAACGATAGTACTTCCCGCCTATATCGAGGGTGAGGTCAATCGCAGCAGCGAACATTATTTCTATCTCTCCGGTAAGGGAGTGAACGTATCGCGCGTGCTTTCAGAGCTCGGCGAAAAGACCGCCCATATCACGTTCTCCGGCGGCATGTTCGATATGATATTCCGATCGCTTGCCGTCCGTGAGCGA
This sequence comes from Spirochaetota bacterium, assembly GCA_038043445.1. Classification (NCBI taxonomy): domain Bacteria; kingdom Pseudomonadati; phylum Spirochaetota; species Spirochaetota bacterium. Next base: position 19,810 of record JBBTBY010000143.1, on the reverse strand, counting down.
TATCCCATCATCGCGGTACCGGCGAAGACCGAACTGCGATTCTGCTACACGCTGCTCAACAGGAAAGACGGCAGCGCCACCGAGATCGTCGAAGAGGGTTCTCCCGTCGACAGTACTACCGGTACGAAAGTGCTTGCCGCGTTCAGGAAAGAGCTTCCGCGCGCACACGCCGTGGTCATATCCGGGACCAGGGCCCCCGGGTTCCGCGCCGATATCATGCCGACGCTCGTTACGCTTGCGAAAACCGCCGGCAAGACCGTGCTCATCGATTTTCGCGGCAGGGACCTTCTGGCAAGCATGCACTGCCGCCCCGATTTCATCAAGATAAACCGATATGAATTCTCCCAGACGTTCATGGGCGGAAGGACGGCCGGTCTTGAGCGGACGATGCTTGCCGTGAGCAAAGACTCCGGCGCACGAGTGATACTCACCGACGGAAAAAAGGCCATCCATTACACCGACGACGGCGTGGTGAAGACATTGTCGCCGACACGCATCACGGCGGTCAACCCCATCGGCTCGGGCGATTCATTCGCCGCGGGTTTCATATCGCAGTATCTGCGGACAGGGTCGGTCGCTCAAGCGGTGCGGAAAGCGGAATGGTGCGCACGCAGGAACGCGGAGCGCCTCATGGCCGGGACGATACGCTGAAGAACGCGCACATGCGTTTGAACTCATCCGGGTATTCCGTTTCGAACGACACCCGCTTTCCCGTCGATGGGTGATCGAAGGTTATCTTCTTTGCAATAAGTGCGAAGCCTTTCATCGCATAGTCGCCTGCGCGCTTTGAATAGAGCCTGTCGCCGATGATAGGATGTCCCATCTGTGCGCAATGGACGCGCAGCTGATGCGTCCGTCCCGTCTTGGGGAAAAGCGCGAGCAGGGTATGGCCGGTCAATCGGGAGAGCACGGTATAGGCAGAGAACGCGGGCTTCCCGCCGCGTATCACGGCGAAGCGTTTGGGCATTTTCGGGTCGCGTCCGATGGGCCCTGCCATGACGCCGGTGTCGCGGGCCACCCTCCCCTGCACTATCGCATGATATTCCTTTTCTACGGTGCGGGTACGGAACTGCTTTTCAAGCGACGCACCGGCAGCCGCCGTCTTTGCGAGCACGACCAGCCCGCTCGTGTATTTGTCGATGCGATGCACGAGCGTTATCGGTACGGAACTCAATGCGGGGAACGATCTTGGTATTACATTCAGTATATTCGTCGGGCGCGAAACGCTCTCGTTGTCGACCTCTATCCCTGCGGCTTTGTCGACGACAATGAGATCATCATCCTCGTGGATGAGAACGATCGGGGAGGCACCCATCAGACGAGCTTCGTGAGGATATCACCGGTAAAGGCTATCTTCCTTCTCGACCGCTTCTTCGCCGTACCCTTCTGCAGCGCGGAGCCGTACACGAGCGGCAGCCCTATCATCGGGTCCACCCACGCCATGGCGCGGTCGGCACGCTTGTTCACCTTGCCCCATGATTTCGCCTCGTCGAGCGTGCTCGACGAAAGCCCGCCGTCCGCGGTCACCGCCGTCGTTATCTGGAACGCATAGGTGTGCCCGCCGGTATCGCGGTTGAAGATATAGGTCATGACGACGGAATCGTTGATATAGTTCTTGGGTACGCCGCCTGCGATATAGATGGCCGCCGTCGCCTTCGACTTCGCGACTATCTGCGTAAGCTCGTAGTTATCGCGTATCGAGCTTATCGTTATCGGCTCAACACCCTTCTGCTTCGCCTGGTGATAGTGATTGGTAAGCCCGATGCCGATGGAGCTGTCATTGATGGCGGGGATGAATATCGGCACGCCGCGCATATATGCCGAACGGACGATCGACCCCTTATCCTTGATGCAGTCACGCCCGACGAGCGATATGAACTCGCGTGAGGAATAGATGCGCCGCTCGAGCGTATCGGCGTAACGGCCGACCCATTCGTCGGTATCCCAGAATTTCTCCTCATCGACATAGGTATCGTATATCCGATCGATGTACAGGTCGCGCAGTTTGCTGTCATCGGCATACGGAGACCCTTTGAAATGCGAGAAGCCGCGTGCCTGATAGATGTCCTGGTACATGACGGCGCCGGTGGAGACAATGACATCCACCATGTTGTGCTCTATCATCCCTCGTATGATGTTCCTGAGCCCCCCGGCAATGAGCGGGCCTGCAAGCCCGAGGAGTATCGTCGGTCTGTCCTTGTCCGTAAGCATCTGTTCGAACACATCGGCGCACAGCCCGAGATTCCGTGCCTGAATGGACATGTCCTTGAACGCGTCCATCATGTCGCATATGCGGAAATCGCCCGTGATATCGGGCGACACTACCTTCTTTGACAGCACGCGCTTCCTTTCCCTTCGAAGCGCATTGCTCTTTACCTTTATCTCCATACGGGCTCCTTTGTGATGCCGTGCGCACTCGTCGGTCAGAACGATGCCCGAAGCGTGCTATGATTGCGAACGTGAACGGTATTTCTCAAGTAATCGCGCTGAAAGCTCCGGCGGAAGCAGACTGAAAAGATAGGGCGTAATGGATTGTCCGCCCTCATCCCGCGCCTGCTTGTCCATTTCGAGGAGTATATCGAGAATAAGCTGATCCTCGCCGTTCTTTGCATGTTCCTGGAGAATGGCGGCCGTTCTTTCCGGCGGCATCTCCTTCCATTTCGTCGCCATGTCCTTCACGATCTTCGTGTACTCGAAATCCTTCTGCTTCTGGTTCGTGAGCGCCTGCCATGCGACAGCGAGCTGCGTCTTCCCTTCGTTGATATCGTCCTCGCGACTCGTGAGATCGCGCTCTTTGTCCCTGAGTTTTGTCTCTTTCGCGACAAGATCGCGCTCGCGGTCGAGGAACATCGAACGCATTTTCGCGAGTTCTTCCTTCTCAAGAAGGGCGACGTCCTCTATGCGTTTTTTCTGCGGGACGAACGGCATGCTGCGATAGAACTGACCGGAGATGACGGAATAATAGCTGACAAGACCGAACACGTCAAGGACATAGAATAATACTATGACCGCGACGACATTCGCCAAGAGGAGTGTTGCTATACGCATGCGCATACTGTTATTTCACCTATAGCGCATTGTACGGGGAATCGGCCTTTTTCGCAAGCGAAAGGGGCATATACCCGATCCTCACATAAGGCAAAGAAAACTACAGAGACCGAGAAAAGGCCGAGAGGACACAGAGAAATAAGATATGAAATTACCCGTTGGGTTAAACCAATATCCGCTATATCTCTGTGCATCTCTGTGGTTGTATTTTCTTTCCATGAGGATTTGTGCCATATGCGGATTTGACACTGTATGCAAGAAGGATATAGTATATACGTTCGATCGGAGAACATCCTATGAAGCTGCCCTTCACGAAAATGCACGGTGCCGGCAACGATTACATCTATATCGACTGCTTCGCGAATACGGTAAGCGATCCGGCATCCCTCGCGGTACGCGTAAGCGACCGGCATTTCGGCATCGGCGGCGACGGCATCATACTCATCGAGCCCGCGGACAAGGCCGACGCGCGCATGCGCATGTTCAATGCCGACGGGAGCGAATCCGAGATGTGCGGCAACGGCGTGCGCTGTGTGGCGAAATACGTGCATGACCACGGCATAGCGAAGAAGGATACGCTCAGGATAGAGACCGGCCGCGGCGTCCTTACGCTTCAGCTTACTGTCGACAACGGGAAGGTATCGCAGGTCACCGTCGACATGGGAACTCCGTGCCTCAACGGTCTTGCTGTCCCCACGACGATAGACGCACCGCGCGTCATCGATCGCCCGCTCACCGTGAACGGGAAGGACTATCGCTTCACCGCAGTGTCGATGGGAAATCCGCATGCGGTCATCTATGTCGAAAATGTCGCTGCATTCCCGGTGACGACCATCGGTCCGCTCATCGAGAACCACCCGACATTCCCGAAGCGGGTGAACGTTGAATTCGTAGAGATATTGAGCCGAAAGGAAGTGCGCCAGAGGACTTGGGAACGCGGTTCGGGAGAGACGCTTGCCTGCGGTACCGGTGCATCGGCGGTATGCGTCGCCGGGGTGCTCACGGGAAAGACCGACAGAACGCTCGTCGTTCATCTTACCGGCGGGGATCTGTCGATAACCTGGCCGAGCGATGATGCCGGTGTGCGCATGACGGGCAATGCGGTGGAAGTATTTTCAGGGACGATCGAGATATAATTTACGGATGTTCCTTGACGAAGGCGATGAATTCGTTCTCCGGGACCGGCGGGCTGTATACATAGCCCTGTATTATCGAACAGCGTATCGAGCGGAGGAATGCCGCCTGTTCTTCAAGCTCCACGCCTTCAGCGACAACGGATAATCCGAATTCCTGCGCCATTGAAATGATGGCCTTGACAAGCGCCGTGTTCTCCCTGTTCTCCGGTATGCCGTCGACGAAGGATTTATCGATCTTGAGCGCCTTGATGGGGAAGCGCTTCAGATAGGAGAGCGATGAATACCCCGTACCGAAATCATCGATGGAGAATTCCAATCCGCGGCCGTTCAGCTCCTTGAGCTTCACGATCGTTTCCTCGACGTTCTCAGCGAGCGTGCTTTCCGTTATTTCCAGGTGAAGCATCGACGGCGCGACCGTACTTGCGTTCAATGCCTCATCGATGGAAGCAGAGAGCGCACGATCGCGGAATTGGCGCACGGAAAGGTTCACCGATACGGGGATGCCGGATATACCCGCTACCGACCATCGCGCGAGGCTGGCGCAGGCCGCGTTCAACACCCAGCGCCCGATGGGGACGATAAGCCCTGTCTCTTCGGCTATCGGGATGAATTTGATCGGCGGGACGAACCCCCACTGCGGATGTTTCCATCGCAGAAGCGCCTCCGCACCGACCACGCGCGCATGTTCATCCACCTGCGGCTGATAGTACAACTCGAACTCATTGCGCTCTATCGCATGGCGAAGCTCTTCCATGACGGTTATCTTTCCCATCGCCTTGGCCTGCATCTCCGGCGTAAAGAACGCATAGCTCCCCTTCTCGCGCTTCGCCTCGAAGAGCGCCGCCTCAACGTTCGCAACGAGTGCTTCGGCATCCGCACCATCGCGAGGATAGAGAACGATACCGACGCTCGCACCGGTATAAATGGTGTTCCCGCTGATGGAGAACGGTTTTGACAGCGAATCGATCATCTTCTGCGCAACTATCGCAGTGTCCGTCTCCGTACCGAGATTATTGAGGAGCACCGCGAACTCGTCGCCGCCGATGCGGAAGAGGACATCGCTCTCGCGAATGCATCGCTTGACGCGCTGTGAGACCTGAATGAGCACCGCGTCGGCGGCCGTATGTCCGAACAGATCGTTTATGTCCTTGAAGTGATCGAGGTCGAACACGAGCACGGCCTTGACCTTATCGCCGCGCAGACGCCGCGCCTGTATGATGATGTCCTCGAGCCTCAGATAGAACGACTTGCGATTGAAAAGCCCGGTGAGCACATCGTGGTATGCAAGATACGTGAGGTTCTCATTGGCGAGCTTCGCCTCGGTAATATCTTCCGAGATGCGCGCGATGCGGTACACGACGCCTGCCGAATCGCGGATCGGCGATATGCGGTCGCGTATCCATCGTATCGATCCGTCCGGCCGCACGATGCGGTATTCAAGTTCCTTTTTCGATCCCGGGGCATTGGCAACGATCTCTTCGGTCACATAACGCCGGTCGTCCGCGTGAATGGAATTGATCCACGGGTCTATCGACGAATAGAGCGGCTCATGCGGGCGCGCCCAGATGCGCTCATACACGGGGTTGACGTAGAGCGCCTTTTTCGCGCGCACATCGACCACCCAGAACACCTCGCTTATATTGGTCGCTATCTCGAGGAATTTCTCCTCGCTCTTATTGAGCGCCTCGTACGCACGCGCGACATCGCGCGCCTGGCTCGCGAACTGCTGCAGAATGTTCGCCATCGTGAGCAGTATGAACGCGGTTATCCCCACGGTGAAACGCGAATAGTCAAGATGCGGAAGGAGCCCGATATGATTCATGCCGTAGACGAACAGCGTATCGTCAACGGCGGTGAATATCGCTATTGCTATGCCCGCGAGTATCAGCCCGAGGGCTTTCAAGCGGCGGCGCCACACGATATCGACAGCGATGACGATGAAGGCGTAGAGTATCAGCACCGCGAGTATGAGGTCGCGCACCATATAGAGCGGTCCCTGATGCCCCCGCCCGAACGCAGACTCATAAAGATCGTCTTTATCCTGCGGTATCGTCATTGAGATATAGAGGTCCGGCGAGAAGAACGATATCAATACGATGCCTGACGCAAGAGCGAAGCAGACCGCCGCAAGAACGAGGTTTATCTTCTTGAAAACATCGTTGAGCGTGAGCAGATGCACCAGAAAATACGGAAGCGCAAAAAGGAAGAGCGCCGCAGCGATCTGTTCGGTCCGATGGAACTGGCGGGAAAGCGCGGCCTGATGCATGACGCCGCCGATGATGCCGGTCAGTGCGCCGCTTGCGACGAAGAGGAAGGCTATTGCGGAGAGGAATATCAGCGCAAGGTACAGCCTGTTACGCCAACGGGCATAGATGAGGAGGAACATCGCCAAACCGATGAATATCGACCCCGCACAGAAGAACGGGAGTATGAGCTCAAAATAGTTCAGTGGGTACTGAAACGACGGATGCACCGTTCCTCGCTTCCCCCGAGCGCGTCAACGTTCGAGGTTCATAGGGATATCGTATGAACTATTATCGGCCTTTCGATCAGTATATATTATAACCCCTGAAAGGTAAAGTGCACAGACGCCCCGATCTGTTTCATATTGCATTTTGCATCGCTTTCCATATAATCGTCACTTTGAGAGGTGATACATGATCGATGAAATGTATAAGCTCCTGGCCTCGATAGGCTTCAATGAACCGCTGCACTCGCCCATCACCCATATGCCGATCGGACTGACCGTAGGGGCGTTGACATTCTTTCTCGTCGCTGTCATTTTCAAGCGCAAGAACCTCGTGCTCTCCGCACGGCACGCATCAATTCTGGCCTTCATTTTCGTATTCCCGACAATACTCCTCGGCGTATTCGACTGGATACATTTTTATAATGCCGCCCCGTTCACCCCCATTAAGATCAAGATCACCCTTGCCTCAATTTCACTTGTTGCGCTTGGTGCCGGCATTATTCTCGGGAGCGAAATAAAGCTTCATACGCTCACGATGACCGTGCTCTATGCTGTTGCGTTCGTTGCGATGATAGGGCTTGGTTATTTTGGGGCCGGGATCGTGTACGGCAGGGGGCTTGAGATCAAAGTCCCGAAGCAGACACCGATAGTGATCCCCGCACAGACGAACACGGCTGCGCCGGGCCGCGCTGGATCAGCGGGAGGAATGACACGATGAAAACCGCGAAGTACACTCCCCTGCATGCTTCGCTCCTCATGCTGTCGCTCTTCATCACCCCTCTTTTTTCCCATGGCGGAACGCATGCTACGAACGAGCCTGACCCGATCGTAGGTATCGAGGAGAAAAAAGGATCGACGATCCCCCTTGATACGAAATTTGTCGACGAATATGGGGGATCGGTGCTTCTCAAAGATGTGGTGCAGGGACCGACCATACTCTGCTTCGTTTTCTACACATGCAGGAATGAATGTTTATCGGTGGTCACGTCGTTGTCGAGCGCGCTTCGATCGTGCGCTGACAAGCCGGGGTCGGAGCCCGCTGTGGTCACCATTTCCATCGACGACCGTGAAAAACCGGCCGATGCATTGAAGATACGAACGATCGCATTTGAGGCCATCCAGAAACCGTACCCGCAAGATCGATGGCATTTCCTTATCGGATCGGCTGCAAGCGTGAAACAAGTGACCGACGCCGCCGGTTTTCGCTTCGCCCGCCGCGGGAATGATTTCGATCATCCCCTTGGGCTTATCATCCTATCCCCGACCGGGAAGGTCGTACGCTATATACATGGCACCGAGTATCTGCCCATGGAGATAACGATGTCGCTCATGGAGGCGCGGACCGGCACCATACAGCCGACAATAGCGCGCGCACTGCGCATGTGCTTCAGCTATGACCCGAAGAGCCATCGATATGTGTTCAACCTGCTCCGGGTAAGCGCCTCTGTCATTATCGTATTCATTGGGATATTCATTGCGTATCTCGTGATCTCCTCGCGACGTCGACGCAACAAAGGATAATCATTCATGTCAGAACACGGAACTACAGCGGAACTCCCCTACTTCGCCGACACGGGAAAATACACCGGCGTGCTCGGATGGATCACCTCCACCGATCATAAGCGCATCGGCATTCTGTATCTCACTGCGATACTTTTCTTTTTCACGCTTGCCGTATTCCTCGGCGTGCTCATGCGCATCAACATGGTCCCCGGGCATAAAATTATGACCGCGCAGCAGTATAACGCGATGTTCACGCTGCACGGCATCATTCAGATATTCCTCGTTGTCATTCCCGCCGTGCCGACCATTTTCGGGAATTTCTTCCTGCCGATACTTATCGGCGCCCGGGACATGGCGTTCCCGCGGCTCAATCTCTTCACCTGGTATCTCTATATGGCCGGCGCGATACTTGCCTTCGTTTCTGTGTTCTTCGGCGGCGGCGCTGTCGATACCGGATGGACATTCTACGTGCCGTTCAGCATCAAGACCACGGTGAATGTGCCCCTCGCCGTGTTCGCCGTGTTCATTCTCGGCATGTCTTCGATACTTACAGGCATCAATATCGTCACTACCGTGCATCAATTGCGCGCACCGGGGATGAAATTCTTCCGCATGCCGCTCTCGGTGTGGGGTTTCTACGCGACCGCCTGGGTGCAGATACTGGCGACACCGGTCATTGGTATCACTATGCTTCTCGTCATCATGGAGCGATTGTTCGGCATCGGCGTCTTCGATCCGTCCAAGGGGGGCGACCCGCTCCTCTATCAGCACCTTTTCTGGATATACTCGCACCCCGCGGTGTATATCATGATACTCCCCGCCATGGGCGTTATCTCCGATATTTTCCCGGTGTTCTCCAGAAAGAACATCTACGGCTACAAGATGATCGCGTTCTCAAGCATTGCCATCGCGAGCGTAGGCTCCCTTGTGTGGGGGCATCACATGTTCGTGAGCGGGCAGAGCAACACCGCGGGCATCATCTTTTCATTCCTTACGTTCATCGTCGCCGTGCCGAGCGCGATAAAAGTGTTCAACTGGCTCGCGACCATGTACAAAGGATCGATACAGCTCGAACCCCCGTTCCTCTATGCGCTGTCGTTCATTTTTCTGTTCTCCATAGGCGGGCTTACCGGGCTGTTCCTCGGGGCGCTTTCGGCGAACGTGCAGCTGCACAATACCTACTTCGTCGTCGGTCATTTTCATTATGTGATATTCGGCGGCATGGGGTTCGGTCTCTTCGCCGCATTCCACTACTGGCTCCCGAAGATGACCGGAAGGATGTATGATAAACGGTTCTCCGTCGTTGCCTGGCTCATACTCTTCGTCGGTTTCAACATTTTCTACTTTCCCATGCTCATTCTCGGCTGGCAGGGCATGCCGCGGCGATTCTACGATTATCTTCCGCAGTATCAGGATATGCATCAGCTGGCCACTATCGGATCTTTCATCATGATCGTCGGCCTTTTTCTCATGGCGGCGAACCTCATACGCGGTGCGTTCACCGGACCGAAGGCGCCCTCGAATCCGTGGGGCGGCGCAACGCTCGAATGGACCATCCCCTCGCCCCCGCCGTCGGAGAATTTTGAAGAAGTACCGGCGATAACGAAGGGCCCGTACGATTTCGGGAATAAAGGACAAAACCCATGAGCGGGAACGGATCGCGTTCTTCCGGCGCGCTTGGCATGTGGCTTTTCATCGCCACCGAGATACTCCTTTTCGGCGGCTTGTTCCTTCTCTACTCGATATATCGCCTCAAGAATCCATCCGAGTTCCATTCGGCATCGCTTGCATTGTCGCGTTTTTTCGGCACGCTCAATACGGTAATTCTCATCACGAGCAGTTTTACCGTTGCATTGTCGATCCATTTCATGAAAGTGGCCAGAACGAGGCTCGCGGCGGCATTGCTCGTCGCAACGGTGCTCTTCGCATTGGGCTTCCTCGTTGTGAAAGCGATCGAGTGGACAGCGAAGTTCGAACACGGCATTTATCCGAATGCAGCGGCGCTGCTCGCACGCCCCCGCGGAGAAATACTGTATTTCGGACTTTACTACATGATGACGGGGCTGCATGCCGTTCACGTTATTGTCGGCATCGGCGTGCTTACCTTCGTCCTTGTGTGGATAGCGCGCGGAAAAATCACGGCGCAACGTTTCGTCATTCACGAGAACGCGGGGCTCTATTGGCATCTGGTTGATATTATCTGGATATTTCTTTTCCCGTTATTTTATCTGTTAACATGAATGAAGCGATGAAGCAGGATACTGATATGGCATCTAAATTGATCGTGTACAGCGCAGTGTGGGCCGCCCTCCTCATCCTCACCGTTGTGACCGTGGCGGCGGCAAGTCTTCATTTGGGGAAGGTCGCGATAATCGTCTGCCTTGCGATAGCGGCGACAAAAGCCACGTTCGTCCTGCTCTACTTCATGCACCTGCGGCATGAGGGTCGGCTCGTGATACGACTGATAATCCCGATCTCCATTATAACACTTACGATATTCATCGGACTCACGTTTTCCGACATTCTAACCCGGTAAGGAGGGGCGAACGCATGGCAACATCCACGGCCGTCGTCGACGGCGCACTGATATACATACTCGTCTTCTGTGCCCTCCTCTTTTTTCTCATCGTGTTCTTCATGATATATTTCGCCGTACGGTATCGGCGATCGCGCAACCCCGTCCCCTGCGAGGTTTCGCCCAATCCGCTCCTCGAATTCGCATGGACGCTCTTGCCGGCGCTTCTTGCCACCACCATGTTCATCTATGGCTTGACGGGCTTCACCTTTCTCCGTGAAACGCCGAAAGGCTCGATGCGCGTGAAAGTCCATGCCCGGCAATGGACGTGGCTTTTCGAATATGAGAACGGAAAAAAAAGCCCCGATCTCATCGTACCGGTCGGCAGGAATGTTCGGTGCGAGCTCATTGCTGCCGATGTGATACACGGATTTTACGTGCCGGCCTATCGCTTACAGCAGGATGCGGTGCCCGGGATAAAGACCGAGGTGTGGTTCAATGCCACTGCCCCCGGGAATAATTATATCCTCTGTTCGCAGTACTGCGGTCAAAAGCATTCGGCGATGCTGGCAAAACTGATCGCCGTACCGTCGGAAAAATTCGATGCATGGCTTTCGGGAAAAAACGTTTCGCTCGACGGCACGATGCGCGATCTTGCCATGCCGAAAGGGCAATCGCTTCTTTTCGAGCGCGGATGCATATCCTGTCATTCCATCGACGGTGCCGCCATGGTCGGCCCCACGTTCAGGGGCTTCTACGGCTCCACGGTGACGGTGCGAAGCGCCGGGCGTACGAAAAAGATACTCGCCGATGCCGACTATATCCGATCTTCGATCATAACGCCCGGGGCCGATGTTGCCGATGGATTCCCCAACACGATGCCGTCCGGCAGGGACGTTCTTTCCGACAGGGAGGTCGACGAGATAGTAAACTATCTTAAGACGATCAAATGATGTCCGCATTGTTCTCCCTCACGCGCGCTACCATATCGCTTGCCGTTGCAGCTTCGGCATTCGCGGGCTGTTTTCTCTGCACCCGTGAAATAACTGCGAAAAGTATTTTTATTTTCATCGGTATTGCGCTCCTCGCCGCGTCAGCGTCGGCGCTCAATCAAATCCAGGAGCGCGATCTCGATGGCCGCATGCCGCGGACGAAGAACAGGCCGCTCCCGAAGGGAACGATGCCGGTATGGGGTGTGCTGATGATAGTCATCGTTCTCGGATCGGCGGGGCTCGCTTCGCTTTATTTCCTTACCGCACCAGTGAGCGCGATCATCGGCGCTGTTACATTCGTCTGGTACAACGGTATGTACACGCCGTTGAAGCATAGGACGAAATATGCGATATTCATCGGTGCGTTCACCGGTGCTCTGCCGCCGATGGCCGGCTGGACGGCGGCAGGGGGATCGCTGACTGACCCCGCTGTTCTATCGATAGCGCTTTTCATGTTCCTCTGGCAGATCCCCCATTTCCATATACTGCTTTTGAAATACGGGGCTGAATACGTATCGGCCGGCATGCCGTCGATGTACCGAACAGGCGATGAGACACGGTTCAAACGCGGCATCGTGCTCTGGGCCGTACTCGCTTCGATGAGCGCGCTCCCGTTCGCGTACTTTCGTATCACTTCCTTCATCGAGACAGCGATCATTGTTTCAGCCACAGCTATCGGCTTCGTGATCCTTTACCGCAAGGGGGTTCGTATGCGACGCACAGGCACGATATCGATCGTTTCCGATCGGCCGGAACGTTTCGCTGACCGGCATGAGGCCGGCAGATTGCTCGCGCGAGAGCTCACCGGCTATTACGATGTTGGCGCGGTGGTGCTGGGTATACCCCGGGGCGGCATGGCGATAGCCGCCGAAACAGCAAAACTGCTGAAAGCCCGATTGGACATCGTGCTTACCCATAAACTTGGTCTTCCCGGAAACCCCGAGTTCGCGATCGGCGCCATCGCGGAGAACGGGCAGGCGATCATCGATGCGTCCATCGCCGCACAGATCGACACGCGGCACATAGAAATCGAAAAGAAGGCAAAACATGAGGAGTTGGTCCACCAGGGGGCGCGCTATCGGAAAATAATCCCGCGGGTGCCGTTACGCGACACCATCGTCATAGTCATCGATGACGGACTTGCCACCGGGGCTACCATGCAGCTCGCGCTTGAATCGATAGCCCGTGAAAAGCCAAAACGGCTCATATGCGCGGTCCCGGTCGCTTCCACTGAAGCGATCGGAAAAGTGGCCGCCGTTTGCGATGAGGTGCTCTGTCTCTGTGCCCCGACGATATTTCGCGCTGTAGGAAGTTTTTATGACGATTTCAGGCAGATCACCGATGACGAGGTGCTCGCTGTTCTTTCAGCGTATTGACATTGATTTTCATAAAAAGTATATTGTATCCAGTCTTATCGCGTTCCAAACCGAGCAGTAATGGCAGATAGAGATGCATGAACCGATGCCGAAAGTGAATGAGGGTGCTGTTTCAGCGATACGCGGCAGCGTCGTTGATGCCGCATTCCCCGAAAAACTTCCGGCAATATATAACAGGCTCATCATTCGGCAGGAGCCACCCATCACATTGGAAGTGGAAGCACATCTCGATGAGCGCACTGTTCGATGCATTTCCCTTTCGCCCGTTCGCGGCGTTTCGCGCGGGATGAAGGTTGAAGATACAGGCGGCCCCATCACCGTTCCTGTCGGCGAGAGAACACTCGGGCGAGTGTTCAATGTGTTCGGCGACACCATCGATGCCCATGGATCGATAGACGGTGCTGAATTGCGTTCGATCCATCGTAAGCCGGTACCGATAGCCGAGCGTGCGACCGAGACTGAATTATTCGAAACGGGCATAAAAATAATCGACTTGCTTGCACCGCTCGAACGCGGCGGTAAAGCCGGCCTGTTCGGCGGCGCCGGTGTGGGAAAGACCGTCCTTATCATGGAGATGATACATAACATGGTGGAGCTCCACCGGGGGATAAGCGTCTTCTGCGGCATCGGCGAACGCAATCGCGAGGGCGAGGAGCTCTATCGAGAACTCCGCGATGTCGGCGTTCTCGACAAGACCGTGCTCGTTTTCGGTCAGATGAACGAACAGCCGGGAGCGCGTTTTCGCGTCGGCCATACCGCGCTCACCATGGCGGAATATTTCAGGGATGAAAAGAACACCGACATTCTCATGCTCATCGATAATATATTCCGATTCGTGCAGGCCGGGGCCGAGGTATCGGGTCTCCTTGGTCAGATACCCTCGCGTGTCGGATATCAGCCGACGCTCGCCACCGATCTCGCCGAACTTGAAGAGCGCATCTCAAGCACGAGATCCGGTGCGATCACATCCATTCAGGCGGTGTATGTTCCCGCAGACGACTTCACCGACCCCGCTGCGGTGCACACATTCGGTCATCTTTCATCCTCGATCGTGCTTTCACGAAGAATGGCGAGCCAGGGGCTCTATCCCGCCATAGACCCGCTGCAGTCGCGGTCGAAAATGCTTTCACCGGGGCTTGTGGGGGAACGGCATTACATCACGGCAAGGAATGTTCGTCAGACACTCGCTGAATACGATGATCTTAAGGACATCATTGCCATGCTGGGTCTCGAAGAGCTCTCGAAAAAGGACCAGGCGACCGTTTTCCGCGCGCGGCGGCTTGAGCGATTCCTGACGCAGCCGTTCTATTCGACCGAGCAATTCACCGGCAACCCCGGGAAAGCGGTATCGCTCGCCGATACCATCGACGGATGCGAACAGATACTCAAGGATGCATTCGCCGACCGCCATGAGCGATCGCTCTACATGATCGGCGCCATCGGCGAAGCGAGGCCGGCATGATGCTCACCGTATCGACACCGACGGATACCATCGTCGAACGCGATGTGCGGAAGATCATCGCCGAGGGCGTACGCGGATTTTTCTGTCTCTTGCCGAATCATATCGATATTGTCTCACCGCTCAAGGCGCACATCCTTTCGTACGACAACGCCGAGGGGCGTACCGCCTATATCGCCATCGATGAAGGCATGCTGGTGAAAAAAGGCGGTGATGTTTCATTGTCGGTACGCTATGCCGTGCGCGGGACATCGAAGGCTGAAATGGAACGGATCGTCGAGGATGACCTTGGAAAAAAGGCGCTTGCGGAAAGGGATGTGCGGGATATCATCGCCACGCTGGAAGGCGATATCAGCGCGCTCATCATGGGAAAACGATGAAGGACACAAAGCGCGGATATCAGGCGCGATTCCTCAAGCGCATCGATGCGGCAGGCGGCGGGGGGACGCACAGCGGCAATACGGATAATCTCCTCTGGCTTCGAACGGCGGGACTGATCGGCTGGTCAGTGATCGTTCCGCCGCTGCTCGGCATCGCACTCGGGTCCTGGCTCGATGCCTCATTCCCCGCGAAATTTCCGTTCGCACTCACCCTCATGCTCACCGGATTTGCGCTTGGCTGTTGTAACGCGTGGCGGCATATGAAACGTGTCGTCGAAAAGAAGGATGGAAAATGATGCATCGTGCCGCCGCGATGGAAGGATGCCGTGTATGATACCGGAAAGCATTACCGCCCTTGAGATCGTTCTCTATGTCGTCGTGTTCATCGCCGGGAGCGCTACCGCGATCATCTATCTCTGGCTCCTTCACTTATCGGTAGGGAAAATAGTCCGCGATGCGGCGCCATCGCTGCTGGCGTTTGTCGGTTTCTTTTTCAGAATATTTCTCTGCGGGGCGTCATTTTTCCTCTGTTCACTCGGGGGGCGATTCGACAGGCTCGCGGTCAGCGTTATCGGCTTCGCGATCATGCGCCTTATCGCCATCAATGTGATACGCTCCTTCCCGACATCCCACAAACCCGGCGAGGGACCTCCCCGATGACGATAAACCCGGACAAGATCATCATGTTCAGGGCCGGTGCCATTGCCGTCAATGCGACGATCGTGTACACGTGGGTCGTCATGGCTGTCCTTATCGGATTTTCAATACTCGTCACAAGAAAACTTTCACTGGGCCCGAACATATCGAAACGGCAGCATGTCCTTGAAAGCGTAGTATCGCTCATACAGGATCAGATAAAGGGTATCACCGGGAGGGAGCACGTTCCCTATTTTCCCTATGTGGCAACGCTTTTCCTCTTCATTCTGGTCTCAAACGTCCTGCATTATGTCCCGCACTTCCATGCACCCACCGGATCATTGTCCACGACGGCAGCTCTCGCATGTACCGTATTCGCTGCGGTGCCCTTCTTCGGCATCAGGGAGCGGGGGTTCTTCGATTACCTTCAGTACTACCTCGAACCCGTCTTCGTCATGCTCCCGCTCAACATTCTCACGGAATTCACAAGAACGGTGGCGCTCTCGATCCGTCTCTTCGGAAATATCATGAGCGAAGGGCTTATCGCCGCGATCCTGCTGCTGATAGCGCCGTTCTTTGTGCCCGTGCTCATGCATCTTCTGGGCCTGCTCATCGGCATCGTGCAGGCGTATATTTTCTTTATTCTGGCGACGGTATTCATCGGGAGTGCCGCGACAGTGCATACGGAGCGCGGGCAGAACAGCATTTCAATCTCAACAACATAAGGAGCATTCCATGGACAGTCTTACATTCATCGCAGTCGTCTCGATCATTACCGCCGGGACATGCATATCCCTCGGCATCATCGGTCCGGCCATCGGGGAGGGCATATCGGTCGCACGAGCGGTCGAGGCTATCGCTCAGCAGCCGGACGCAGCCCCTACCATAAGCAGGAACCTGTTCGTCGGGCTCGCCATGATAGAGTCGCTCGCTATCTATTGTCTTGTGATAGCGTTCGTGCTCATTTTTACCAACCCGTTCTGGAATTATTTCGTATCGCAAGCGGGGAAATAGAACATGGAGATAGACCTTTTCACGTTCATAGCGCAGATAGTCAACTTCCTCGTACTGCTCTTCCTCCTCTACAAATTCCTTTTCGGGCGCGTGAAACAGGCGATGGACGAGCGTGATGCGCGGATTCGATCGACTATCGAGAGCGCAGACAGAAAAATGGCGGAAGCCGATGCGCTTAAGGCGAAGCATGCGTCTGCATTGCAATCCATCGCCGATGAACGCGAGGCGATGCTCGCAGGCGCGCGCGCGGAAGCGAGTTCGCTCAGGGAACGGCTCATGCAGGATGCTGAGGAAGCGATCCGATCTCACCGCGAGCAGCTGCAGTCGATACAGGCAGCGCAGGAGGAGAAATTCATCAGCGCCCTCAAGGCAAAGGGCAGGGACTTCATCTATGCGCTGGCGAACAAGACCGTGACCGATCTCGCCGACGAATCGCTGGAAGAACGGATCGCATTGAAATTCGCCGGCAAGGTGAGATCCCTCGCGGAAAGCGAACGTACGCGCCTCACCGAGGCATTGCGCGCGCCGGGCGCGTCACCCATTATCCGAAGCACATTCCCCGTCACACCCGCTGTACAACGAACGATATCCGATGCCGTTGCAGCTGCCTTGGGGTATTCCGGTGCCATACGTTTTGAAAGCGGGGCGAAAGACCTCTATGGGATAGCGCTTATCGCCGGTGCGCATACGATATCCTGGAGCATCGACGCATTCGTCTCGGGCATCGAACGGGATCTTTTCCCGGCAAACAGCGCATCGACCGCGGATCGCGGATTAAGGTAAACAATGGACGAGAAAACAGGCTCGAATATTGACGGCATCGTCGAGGATATGTTCGCGAATGCATACGAAAGGCTCAGGAATTACAACGCCGAGTTCTCCCCCGAGGAGATCGGCGTAGTGACGCAGGTGGGTAACGGCATAGTACGTGTAAGCGGTTTGCCGAACGTGCGGGCGGACGAGGTGGTCCGCTTTCCCGGCGATAATTTCGGGATCGCGTTCAATCTCGAGCGAGACTCCGTGTCGATCGTCATGACAGGACAAAGCGCACGGGTGGAAGCGGGGATGGAAGTGCGCCGCACGGGAAGGATAATCGACGTGCCGGTGGGGGACGCGCTTCTCGGCAGGGTCATCGATCCGCTTGGTGCGCCGCTTGACAACGGCGGGGTTGTCGCAGCATCGACCCGCTATCCGATAGAACGCGATTGCCCCGCTATCATGGACCGTGCGCCGGTGAACGTCCCGCTGCAAACGGGCATCATCGCCGTTGACGCGTTGATACCTATCGGCAGGGGCCAGCGCGAGCTCATCGTGAGCGACAGGCAGATCGGTAAGACGGCCATTGCGGTGGACACCATAATCAATCAGCGCGACAAGGATATGATATGCGTCTATTGCGCCATCGGTCAGCAGAACTCGGCGACGGCGAAGGTCATAGCCGATCTCAAGAAACATGGCGCGATGGGGTATACGATAGTCGTAGTCGCTTCCGGGGATGACAGCCCGGGAATGAATTTCATTGCGCCGTACGCGGCGACATCGATAGCCGAATATTTCATGGAGAGCGGACGCGATGCACTTATCATCTACGACGATCTCTCGCGGCACGCCCGCTCGTACCGGGAACTTTCTCTTCTGCTGCGGCGCCCCCCCGCGCGCGAAGCGTTCCCCGGCGATATCTTCTACATACATTCACGCCTCCTTGAACGCGCAACGCACCTTTCCGAAGAAAAAGGCGGCGGATCGCTCACCGCGCTTCCCATCGTCGAGACCGAGTCGCAGAATATCGCCGCATACATCCCAACGAATCTCGTATCGATAACCGACGGTCAGATATACCTTTCCGCAAAACTGTTCCAGGAAGGAAAAATGCCGCCGATCGATATTGGCAGATCCGTTTCGCGCGTCGGCGGCAAGGCGCAGATCCCCGCGTATCGCGATGTAGCGGGCGATCTGAGGCTCACCTATTCGCAATTCGAGGAATTGGAATTGTTCGAGCGTTTCAGCACACGTCTTGACGAAGGGACACGAAGCGTACTGGACCGCGGCCATCGAATACGCGAAGTGCTGAAACAGCCGCAATACAGACCGGTGCCCGTGGCCGAACAGATAGCCGTGCTCCTCGCCGTAACGAGCGGGATACTCAACGACATCGCCGTAGAACAGATACACGATGCGAAGATCGCCATTACCGCGCTCCTCACCGGTGAGCTCGGTCGTATCGCAGAAACGATCAGGTCGGGAAAAAAGCTTTCGCCGGACGACAGGGACACGATGATCTCAAAGATGCGCGATGCCGTCGCGTCCCTCGGTGCATAGATATGCCGTCGCTTGAAGAGATACAAAGAACGATAGGCGCGACCGATTCGCTGAAATCCGTCATACGCACGATGAAGATCATGGCGGCGGTGAGCCTGCGTCAATACGAGAGAACGCTCTATTCGCTCGCCGATCATGCCCGCACCATCGAAGATGCGCTGTCCGTCATCGTAAAATTCCTCCCTGTCAATACCCGGTATTTCCGCACGAAATTCGATGTCTCAAAAAGAACGGCCGTCGTGCTATTCGGCTCCGACCTCGGCATGTGCGGTCAATTCAACGACGATATCGCGGCGTACTGCGTTCGTACGCTGGCCGGCATGGGGATACGTGCGGAGAATTCATTGATGATCACCATCGGAGAAAAGATCGTGCCGCGCATCGAAGGGAATGGGTTTCCCATCGCCGAGACGATACCCTACCCCGCAGGATTGCAGACCGGGATAACACCCATACTGCATGATTTCATCCTGCTCCTTGAACGCCTGCACGACGGGGGAATTCAAAACGTTCTGCTTTTCCATAATCGACCGGTCGGCGAGCTCGCCTATGCCTCGCACATGCGAACGCTGCTCCCCATCGACCCCGAATATCTCCTTTCTTTGCGCGGCAGGAAATGGAGATCGAAGAGCATACCGGCCATCGCCGGCGACACGCATATGCTACTGCGCGAAGCGATCCGGCATCACCTCTATGCTTCGCTCTTTCGCGCCTTCGTCGATTCGCTCGCAGGCGAGAACGCCGCACGACTCATGGCCATGCAGGCGGCGGAAAAGCACGTCGATGAACACCTCGATGAACTGCGGGGGCGATACAATGCTGTCCGTCAGGAAGCGATCACCTCCGAGCTCCTCGATATCATCGCGGGTTTCGAAACACTTACCGCCTCCGCTCCCGGGTCGTAGTTGACAGGATCGTGTTTTCTTGCTACTCTCCCCACGCGTTCCAGATGAGGAGAATAT
>JBBTBY010000142.1 GCA_038043445.1 Spirochaetota bacterium | reverse complement strand
ACCCCCTTCCCTCTCTCACAGGGAAGTGAGAGAGGGAAGGGGGGAAGAAATGAATAGGGTACTGATATGATGATACGAGAGTCTACCATGAGAGCACGCCGCTTAAGGGCAGATCAGACAAGAACTGAGGCCGTGTTATGGGAGCATCTTCGGAACAGAAGGCTTGGCGGATTGAAATTCACTCGGCAGCATACGATCCGTTATATTCAGAACGGCAAGCCATATTATTTTATTGCTGACTTTTACTGCGCACAACGGAAGGTATGCGTTGAGATCGATGGCTCGAGCCATAATGATCAGGAAGTATATGACCGCATTCGCAGTTCGTTAATGGAGGAATTTGGTATTCGTACTATTCGCTTTTCAAACAATGAAGTTCTGGAGAATGTGGATGTTGTTCTAAAAAAGATCTTTTGTACTGCATCCTCTCCCCTTCCCCTCTCTCACATTTCCGTGAGAGAGGGGAAGGGGCTGGGGGATGGGGTGAGTGTGTATATCCCATGACCATCCGCCTCATCTTCTACAATATCCTCCTCCATCTTTTCTCCCCGCTCATAATTCTCGGCTTTCTCATCAACGCGCTTTTCAATCCCCGCGTGCGTCGCGGCCACGCCTATCGCCTGGGGCTTACGCTCCCGCCGAAACCCAGGCGCGAAGCGGTATGGATACATGCGGTAAGCGTAGGCGAGGTTAACGCCGTCAAAGGATTCATCGAACGCATACGCGCGGCGGGGAAATACGAGGTATATCTTTCCATGTCGACAATGACCGGTTACGATGCCGCGGTAAAGGGATACAAGGATACAGTGACGCTTTTCTATTTCCCGTTCGACTGGCCGCTTGTGATTCACCGATTCTTCGACAGCATCAAACCCGCCGTCATGATGATAGCGGAGATAGAGATATGGCCGAATTTCATCGCGATCGCGAAGCGGAGGAATATCCCGCTCTATCTCATCAATGCGCGGATGAGCGAGCCTATCGCAAAAAAATATCGTCCGTATACGTGGTTCTTCTCGTCGTTCTATGCGGCCTATGACGGGATGTTCGCACAAAGCGATACGGACAGAGCGTTCATGGAATCCATCGGCATGCAGGGAGAGAATATCGCCGTCCCGGGGAATTTGAAATATGATGTACGCTATACGCTCGATGCCGCAAAAAGCGCCGCAGTACGGCAGCGTCTGCCCAACGGGAAGATCATACTCGTTGCGGGAAGCACGCATGAACCGGAAGAATCGTATCTCATCACGGCGCTCGCGAAATGCGGAAGAAAGAACGATGTGTTCCCTGTCATCGTACCGCGGGACATCAAACGCGGCGAGGAGCTGAAAAAGCTTGCTGCCGACCACGGATACACTGCGCGATGTGTCACGGACGGCGAGGGCAGCACGGATATGCTCATCGTCAATGTGATAGGCGAGCTTCTGTACTACTATGCGCATGCGGATATCGTTCTCATGGGCGGAAGTTTCTCACCCTCGGTCGGCGGCCACAACATACTCGAACCGCTCTTTTTCAAAAAGCCCGTCATCGTGGGTCCGAATATGCATAATTTCTTTGAGATGGACGAGTACTTCGCAAAGAACGGCGGTACGATGAAGGTATCATCATTCGAGGCTATCGGCGATGCGCTTGCAGTACTTATCAATGACGAACAGAAGCGCATTGCTGTCGGCGCACGCGGCGAGTCGCTCCTTGCCTCGAACGGCGGGGCGGCCGAACGCACGTATAAAGCGATATTCGGGTGAATGTCGCTTTCGTCCAATAAATCACCGGACACATGTCGTTTTTGTACAAACGCATGATTGACGTTATAGCGTATACTGTGGCGGGGAGTATCTGTATGCGACATGCACTCTGTATCGCAGCCATCTGTATGCTTCCGTGTACTGCAGAGGCGTTCACCGAGAACGCGAAGGCGTGGTCAAGTAAGGACAATGGAAAGATCACCTTCGCTGAAGAGAACGGGAAGAAAGTACTTTCATTCTATACCGAATACGGAGCGGCCGCATACTCCTGGTTCAAGCTCGACCTCAGCGAAAAGATAGATGCGTCGAAATATAACGCCATCCGCTTCGAGGTGAAAAGCCCGGGCGATGCGGACATGAGTATTTCGGTCGTGTACCGTGAGAAGGCCGAGGTAAAATACAGCACCAAGGTATCGTTATCACCGATATGGACAACGGTGACCGTTCCGTTCGCCAACTTCGAAGTACGCAACGGGACAGGGATATCCGCGGAACTCCTCGCGCGTGTTGAGTACATCATGTTCTCGGTCACTACCGCGGGTGATAAGTCATCGCTTTCGATGGCGGCAGTACGATTCGTTCAGGATGACACCGTGAAGAAAAAGGAGGGGAGGACGATCGCGGTGACGGAAAAGCACGCAACCGACCTTGCGACGATCAAGGAGCGGCTCGTCGAGACGCTTTCGCCGAGCCATGACGACAAGACGAACGAACTGTCCGCATCGGTCGTGAAGATAGCCGAAAGCATGCAGGCCGACGGGAGCTTTCCCGGCATCAAATACGAGGACCGATCGCGTACGCGCTGGGACCCGCAAAAGCATCTTTCCAATCTCTACGCAATGACGCTCGCCTACATACGCCTTGTCGATACGGATGCGACGCATGAAGTGCGGACATCGCTCAAGAAGAAGATAGACAGCGTGCTCGCCTACTGGATCAAGCGCGACCCTGAGTCCGACAACTGGTGGCACAATGAGATCGGCGCGCAGCTCGATCTTACGAAGATCGCGCTCCTTCTCGACGATGAACTCACCGATGGAGAGCGCACCGGCATCATCGCCATCCTCAAACGGAGCGTCCCTGACAGGATGACCGGCGGCAATCTCACCTGGACGGCGGGGCATACCGTAGTACGCGGCGTCATCGAGCGTTCACCGGCGGTCGCGGCGCGTGCGTTCGATCTCATCGCGAACGAGATCCGCATCGCATCGGGAAAGGAAGAAGGCGTGAAATCGGATGGGACATTCCATCAGCACGGCCAGCAGATATATAATTCCGGGTACGGCGCTGTCTATTCCGTCGATGCATCGCGCTTTCTCTACTACGCCGCGGGCACCGCATTCGAATTCCCGAAAGAGAAGATAGATGTGCTCAATACCTATGTCCTTGACGGCTCCCGATGGATGCTCTACCGGAACGTCATGGATTACAGTGTGCGGGGGCGCGAGATCACCCGCGTGGTCGGCGATTATCGGATGAGTTTTCTCACCGAGGTGTGCAAAAACCTGAAGACACAGGCGAGCGCACGACAGGCGGAAACGGCGGCGTTCTACGACGAGCTTATGAACAGGAATAATTCGCTTGTCGGCAATAAACATTTCTGGATATCCGATTACATGACGCATCGACGCCCCGACTGGATGATATCGGTGAAGATGATCTCAAAGCGCATGCAGTCAGGCGAGCTTGTGAACGATGAGGGACAGAAGTCGCATCTGTTGTCCGACGGCCTGACCTATATCTATTCCGGCAGCGGACTCGCGTATCACAATATATTCCCGATATGGGACTGGCGGCGGCTGCCGGGCATAACCGCCGAGTGGGCGGATGCGAAACCGGACGGCCCGGTGCCGACGCGCGGCGGAAGCGAGTACGCGGGCGGTATATCCGACGGCACGTTCGGTGCGGCAGCGTTCATACTAAAACGGAAAGGGTTATCGGCGTACAAGGCATATTTCTTTTTCGACAAGGAGATGGTGGCGCTCGGGGCGGGCATCACCTGCGATACGGACAAGCCGGTGTACACATCGCTTGAGCAATGCCTTTCTTCGGGTGACGCCGTCGTTTCGGAGAAGGGGAATACGCGGGATATGTCCAAAGGCAAAGGAACGATGACCGGTCCCGGATGGGTGCATCAGAACGGCGTCGGTTATTACCTGCCGGACGGCAGCATGACGGTTAAGGCTCTCGCCCAGACAGGGAGCTGGAAAGGGATATCGACATCGGCGTCGGGTGATGCTGTCACTGCCGATGTGTTCAGCGCGTGGATAGATCACGGAACGGCGCCCAAGGATGCATCGTATCAATATATCGTCGTTCCTGCAGCACGGGATGCATTCATGCAGTATGTATCGTCAGTTCCCGTGCGCGTCATTGCGAACAGCGCCGATGTGCAGGCGGTGGAACATCCCTCCGCAACAGCGGCGGTCTTTTACAAGGATGGCGGGATGACCGCGCAGGATGGCCTTTCCGTGACCGTCGATAATCCATGCCTGCTTATGCTCAGGAAGGGTACGGGGTACATGGCGATAACCGCCGCGAACCCGTATAACAAGCCGCTCACGCTCGGCGTTACGGTGAATAAAAAGCTATCGGGTACCGGTGCGGTATGGGAGCGCTCGCTTTCGCTTACCCGTATCCGTATCACGCTCCCCGACGCCGATGCCGCAGGAAAAAGCATCACAGTGCGATTCGTTCTTCAGTAGTACCGTACGGGATTTCCACGGGGAAATGCCTCAAAACGGTCAAAATCGTTGACTTATTCCACCATCCTGCTATAATCCGGTTCGTCTCTTTTCAGCACGCGCCCACTTAGCTCAGTTGGTAGAGCATCACCATGGTAAGGTGAGGGTCATCGGTTCAACTCCGATAGTGGGCTATGAGATTTCGAGCGATAGTATGCACGGCGTTCGTCTGTCTGACCGCGGTGTACGGGTTTGAACGACGCAACTACGCCGCCTCGGTGGCATCGTACAATTCGTACAAGGAATTCATACGCGGTGTCGAAGAGTACAATAATCAGCGCTATGAGACCGCGGTGGAAAGTTTCCGCCGTTCGCTGATGTTCGATGCGGGCGATGAGCTCGTGCGTTCCTGGCTCGGCAAAGCGCTTTACGAGGGCGGCTACCGCGACGCAGCGCTCAACGAATGGGAGAACATCGAGCGTATGGGGCTTGCCGGACCGCTCCTCGCCTCGCGCATCGCCCGCATCAGTGCCGACCCCGCGGCGCTCGCATTGTCGGTCAAGCTCCCCGATTTCGTGTACCTGAAGGCGTTCTCCGGGACGAAGGATTTCTTCTCGCATATCATGCAGCCCATCGATGTGCTCGTCGACGGGGCCAACCGCATCTATATGCTCGATTACGCGGACAATGCCCTTGCGATATTCAATGCGAACGGCGTTCTCATGAAAAAGATAACCGCCGGAAAGAAACCGTTCTACCGCCCTAAAGCGATAGCGCTCGACCGCGGCGGGAATATCTATATCGCCGACAGCGGCAACGACACCGTTTGTAAATTCGACGACCGCGGCAGTTTCGTTCTTGCCGTCGGCGGCACCGGGTACGGCGAGGGAAAGCTCGCCTGTCCGTCCGGCGTCGCCGTCGATGCCGAGGGGAAGATATACGTCTCGGATACGGCGAACAACCGCGTATGCGTTTTTTCCGTTGAAGGGGAATATCTGCTCTCGTTCGGAAGCCTCGGCAGCGACGAGGGAAAATTCTACCGGCCGAGCGGCATTGCGGTGGATAATGCGCACATCTATGTCGCCGACAGCGGCAATATGCGCGTGTGCGTCTTCGACCGCTACGGCAATTTCAGGCAAGCGATAACCAATATGAATTTCCATCATCCGCGGTATGTACGTCTGTCTCGCGACGGGGACCTTTTCATCACCGACGAGAAGCGGATCTTCTGCCGCGATCAGCGGACATCCGAGATCGTCGGCTTCCCGAATTCAAAGAAATACACCGCCGCGCCCATGGGCATCGATGAGGGCGATGACGGCACGCTGTACATCGCGGACGCCATCATGCCGAAGATCGACTGCTATATACAGAAAGAGCGCTATTATGCGAACCTCGACGTTACCGTGCGCCGCACCTTCATTGCGACAAGTTCGCGCGCCGAGGGCTCGGACGCGGAGAAGCGGCGGCTCGTGCACCTGGTCACCGTGCGCGAGAGCGACGGCACGCCCGTACGCGGGCTGACGGCGAAGAACTTCACCGCGACGGAAGTGGGCAGATCGAACCCGCGCATCGGCATGTTCACCGATCATGAGGAGCTTAAGCGCGTGCGCTTCGTGTTCCTCATCGACAACAGCGCCGCGGCGAAGGGTCTCGAGAAACGCATACGCGATGAGATACACGGCTTTACCGCGCATCTCACCAATGACGATGCGGCGCTCGCCGTCCATTACAATGATCGGCTCCGTGTCATCGGCGAGTATGATGCGCGCAACCTCCGCATAGAGAAGAACGCGACGTCGTTCTCGTTCGGCGGATCGACTCGCGCGTTCGGCAATGCCTTCTCGGAGGCGGTACGCCGCACGTTCCGTTCGTTCTCTCCCACGGCCATCATCATCATAGCCGCGGACGGTCTTACCGATGCATCGTTCCCCGAGCGTACGGTCGAGGAGTGCGCCCTCTATGCGCGCAACAATCTCCTTCCGGTCACGGTCGTGCATATGCGCGGGGAGAAGGATGCGTTCCTTGCCGGCATCGCATCGAAGACCGGAGGTCATTATCTATCGGCAAAGCGCTCGATCGATTATACCGCTGAAATATCGTACCTGAAACGCTACGACCGCGGGGCATATTATCTTTCCTATCAGACCTTCTTCTTTGAGCTCGATCAGTATAAGTACCGCGAGTTCTCGCTCCAGGTGAAATACCGCGACCGTTTCGGCGAGGACAGGACGGGATATCTCATTCCCAAAGCGATGCGAAAGTATCCGGTACCGGTGGTCGAGAGCGGCGCCAAAGGCGGGGGCGGCGGCGGCGGCGGGCACTGATCTCAGGAGTAGTTCAGCCGCTCCTGATGGCGTGCCGTCATGCGCTCCTTGTACTCGGACGGCGTAACGCCGGTACGCTTCTTGAACGCCTTTGCGAACGTGAAATAATCCTGATACCCCACCGACGCGGCTATCTCCGCCACGGTCAGGTCCATGGAAACGAGGAATTGCTTCGCTTTCTCTATGCGCCTGCTCATGATGTATTCCTTCACGCTCATCGATACGGTGCGGCTGAAAAGCGATGAGAAGTAGGAGCGTTCAAGGCCGACATATTCCGCGGTCTGCGCCGCCGATATATCGCGCTGGAAATTCGTGTCGATGAATTTCATCGCCAACGCCACCGATGAATCATCGCGGCTGCGCTTCGATACGCTCTGCGGAGGCATGAGCGCGCTGAAGATCAGGTACATGAGGCCTTCGGTCTTAAGCTCGAAACCGGCCGCACGTCGGCTGAGCGAGAGACGCATATCCGCCAGATGTTTCGCAATATCGGCCGAATACGTCGAATGGAATATCGGCGATATGCTCGTTATCCCCGCGCGCCCGAGGAGCACCCCCGCACGCGTGCCGGAAAAACCCACCCAGGCGTAGCTCCAGGGGTGAACGCTGTCCGCCTGATACCAGTGACGCTCACGCGGAAAAAAAACGAACGCCCCGCCGCGTGTTACGGCATGCGTTCGCCCTGCGACACGTACCGTTCCCTTCCCGGAAAGGACATAGTGCATGAGGAAATGATCGCGCACGCCGCCCGATTCGTGCAGCGGTTTACACACCTGGTCGCCCGAGTAGAGCACATTGATCTCGCTCTCAGGGTCGACGATGTTGTAGTATTCTATCTCGGAGCGGCGCGTTTCCATCCGGTCACGCTATTGTGTCTTCGCAACGGCCTTCGCGCGTGATGCGGCTATCGCGTCAAAAAGCGCCTTGGCCTCTTTATCCTGCTCGAAGAGATGATTGCGTTCGTCAGCCTGTGCCTTGCGGAGGTCCGACGTCATCTTCTTATAGTTCTCATCCTCTTTTGCCAGACGCTTCACTTCGTTCTTCGCCTTCTCGCTTTTCTGATTGACGACCGGGAACGTTTTGGCGAGCGATTCGGAAAGCGACGCGCGTGCATCGACGAGCGCCTTGAATTTCGCATCGTTCTGCATGAGACGCCAGCGCGTCCTCGATTCGGCTATGGCGTACGCGGCCTGCGGATTGCCGGTATAATCGGCCTTGGGGCGCGATGCGCTCTTCGCGATAAGCTTCTGCTTCTCGCTCTGCCACTCTGCGCTTTCCTTCGCCTGCCAGACCTTCACATCGTCAAAGTGCACCTCACCGTTCACCGGGAAGCCGAAGTCTTTCTTCTCACGGTTGATGCCCGGATGCGCCCCGATGAGAAATATCGAATCATCGATGCGCGCGAGCATCTCGTCCTTGTTCATTTCTATCGTCATCGTATGCCACACATCCGGCTTGAGCGCGCTCCCTGCATTGTCGAGCACCACGGAGAACGTCCGCGCGTCCTTCTTGTCCGCATCCTTGCGCAGCGTCGTATCGATGGCGCTCACCGTTACGCGGCTGTTGTGCCCGCTCGCATCATTGATGCTGAACGAGAAACTCGCTGTCCCTTTCAGCATGAAATTGAACTGCATGACGGCGGTGATATTGGAGAACGCGGTCTTTACGACAGCGGCATGATGATCGTCTTCCTGCTCTTTGCCGATGAGCACTCCGTTCTCCGCGCGCCATGAGCCGATAGCGACGCTCCAGCGATTGGTGTCCAGCCCCTTGGCGAACGATTCCTCGATGATGGGCGCACCGCGTTCGAGCATGAGCGGCTTGACATCGGCGGCATGGCCGAGGAAGATGCAGGCGATTACAATGGGGATACAATGTGTTTTCATGGGTAGTATTGTAACCACAACGGGGAAAAATTCAAGAAAGCGCGATTTACGGCGAGGTAATAACCCCCATCCCCCGGCCCCTATCCCCTTAAAAAGGAGAAAGGGGAGCTGAGAAAATAATTATGAAACAAGAAACAGCAAATAGCGGGATAGGGGTTGTTTTTTTTCCTTGCAATCCCCCCTCACCCATGATATAAATCCCCTCGGATAAAGAACGGGGATATCGGCTCAACACCATATCCACAAAGGAAATTCGACTCCCCTTCAGGGAAGCTGTATTTCCAATATGGGAAATTTCATTTCCCGACAAGGAAATTGAATTCCTCTGCAGGGAAATGCCGTTTCCTATCCGGGAAATACGGTTTCCCTGATAGGAAATTCAATTTCCCGGATGAGTAACCATATTTCCCTGTTACACGAGAATAAGCCCCGAAACGGGCTGGAAGGAATTCGGGATTAGCGCGAAACGATAACGGATTTCTTTTCGCCCCCCTCTCTCTCGTCCCCGTGAGGGGGAGGGAGCGCGAAGCGCGGAAGGGGGTGAGTGGCAATATTCCCACAAGATGATTTTTCCCCGTAATCATGTATACTTGCCCTATGCGATCACTTGCCGCCATCCTCGCCGCCTGCGCTTTCCTTTCCGCAGAGACCAATACCAACATCCCGGCAAAACCATCGCTTTCGATATCCAACCGAGTCGAGATAACCGCCTACGCGCGCTTTACCGATGTCGTCGAACAGACGGGCAATGAGGACACCTTCGGCGCTTACCTCCGCGATGAACTTCTCGTTCGCTATCAATTCACCGGCTGGTCCGTCGGTGCATTTGTCGATGCAACGCTCAATGAACAGCTTTCGCTGAAAGCGCGGTTTTATGAGAGCATGAATCCCCCGGCGATCGCTCTCACATCGCTTGCCGTATTCGCCGATCTCGGCACATTCGGTGTATTCACCTTCGGCGCCATGCGGCCGCTCACGTATCACTTGCCGATGCGCTCGTATCAGCCGCCGGTGCTGTACAGGACGCTCGGCGGCTATCAGACGCTTGTCACCGGCAGACGCGATGTGCCCATCATGTATAACATCATCACGGAATACGATACCGGTCTTGCCTATCGCTTTTCATGGGAATGGTTCACCGCGGCAATAGCCGTCGTCAACGGCGAAGAAGGGCTCGACTCCGCGTCGGGGAAGACCGGCGCCTTTGATCTCGGCGTGAGCAACAAATGGGTAAACGCCGGTGTTTCAGGGCAGATCGAACTTATCGGCTCTGTTCCTATCAAGGAATATCACTCGCTTTTCACCGCGCATTGCTATGTCGGCGATACGATACGCGTCGGTATCGACGGCATGGTGCTCATGCACGGGCTCAGGGACGAAACGGTGAATCCCTTCGATACGAACTCATATCAAATGCTCATCAGCAAATATCATTATACACCGGGCTTTTTCTCGCCGTTCACGCTCCCCAATCTCGATGCCCCCGGCGCCCCGCTCTGGGGCTATGCGGTGAACCTTTTTGCCGAGGCGGCGAAGCTCTGGGACATGGTTTCGCTCACCGCGCATATCGGCATCTATGACCCCAACTGGATGAGCGACTCCCGCGATATATACAAGATAAAGAGCCGCGGCTTCCTTCGGGCGGAATTCTTCATCACGGAGAATTTCTCGATGCTCCTCTCGTATATGCGCACCTACGACGAGGTCTTTCTTGCGCACTATCAGTTCTATGAGGTCGAACCGCGCTCCGTCGTCGATGTGAACGGGAATATCGTGCCGCTGCATTACACCATCGATCAGGACCTTTTCCTTGCGGCGGTGTTCAGATTCTGACTTATCGATCTTTGCTTTTTTGCCGATAGTTCATTATATATGTCTACGTATAATGCGGCGACGGTCGAAAAGGATCTTTTATGACGGCTCAGATCGATAAACGTACCATGGCGCGTACCCCGATGCGCATCCCCGTCGAGCTTACGCATCGGACATTCGACACTATGCAGTTCGAAGGGACGAGCGTCGATATTTCCCCCCGCGGCATGCTCCTTGAGATGGAGCTTCCTGTGCACACCGGCGACGATCTCATCCTCTCCTTCGGCTTCGGCACGAGACGTGGCACCGAGGTCCCGGCGGTGGTCAAGTGGAGCGCTGAGACAAAGGATACGAAGAAGTACCGCGCGGGCTGCGTGTTCATAGTACGGCAACCCAAGTCAATATAATACCCCTTTTAGTCAATGGAACCGGTTCCACGCAACACGATACATCAGTAGTATATCAGCACACAATACGGCAGACACCGGGAGCATGTCATGAAACTTCGATTCCGCCAGATACACCTCGATTTCCACACCTCCGAACACATCCGCGATGTCGGCAAGGATTTCTCCAGGGAGAATTTCCAGAAGGCGCTCACCGTCGGCCATGTCGATTCGATAACCGTGTTCTCCAAATGCCATCACGGGCTCACGTATCACGACACGAAGGTGGGCGTGAAGCATCCGTATCTGGTCAAGCCGCTGTTGCCGCTCATGATAGAAGCAGCGCGGGAAATAAACGTCAATACGCCGGTGTATCTCAGTGCCGGTCTCGATGAGATGATGTCGCAGCGTCACCCCGAATGGCGCGTACAATGGAAAGGGAATGCGTATAATCCGTTCGCCGCCGGATACAAGTGCCTGTGCTTCAATACACCGTATCTCGACTACCTCTGTGCGCAGATAGATGAAGTGCTCACCATGTTCAAGACGAACGGGTTATTCCTCGATATCATCGCCATGCGAAAATGCTATTGCCCGACGTGCATCGCCGGCATGCTCGCCGAGGGGCTTGACCCCGAGAACGATGAGCATGTCAACGATTATCAGATGCGCGTGCTCATGAAATACTATGAAAAGACCACGGCAACGGTGCGAAAGCACGGCAAAGACATACCGCTTTTCCATAACAGCGGACATATCAGCCGCGGCGACAAACGCATCATACCGTTCCAGACGCATCTGGAGCTTGAATCGCTTCCCACCGGCGGCTGGGGCTATGATCACTTCCCGCTTTCGGCGCGCTATGCGATAACGACGGGGATGGAATTCCTCGGCATGACGGGGAAATTCCACACCACCTGGGGCGAGTTCGGCGGATACAAACATCCAAACGCTCTGCGTTATGAAGCAGCGGCGATGACAGCCAACGGCGCGAAATGCAGCGTGGGCGATCAGCTCCATCCGTCCGGCGCCATGGACATGGATACGTATGAATGCATCGGCGCGGCGTATAAGGAAGTGAAAGCGAACGAAGAGTACTGCGACACGGTGAGCACGGCGAGCACGGTGGCCGTGTTGAGCGTCGAATCGCTCGGCAAAGGGATATCGCATCATTCGGCTACGCCGTTCGCCGACGAAGGGGCGGTGCGCGCGCTCCTTGAAAGTCATGTCATGTTCGATGTCATCGATACTGCGGCGGACCTGTCGAAATACAAGGTGCTGATACTGCCGGACGCTGTCGTGCTCGATGATACGCTCGCTGAAAAGGTGAATAGTTTCATGAAGGCGGGCGGCATGGCGATAGCGTCCGGAACAAGCGGGATGGACAGCGATAAGAAAAAATTCCTTATAGCGACGAAACTTTCCGTGAAGGGTGAAAGCCCCTGGACGAACGATTATATAGCCGTGCGCGATGCGCTTGCAGATGACATGGTGAAAAGCCCGTTCGTCACCTATGCCAAGGCGCAGATGACCGACCCCAAGGGTGCCGAGGTGCTCGCGGACGCCTGGCAGCCGTATTTTAACCGCACCTATGCGCATTTCTGCTCGCATCAGCATACGCCGTATGAGAAAAAAGCGGACTATCCCGCGGTCGTGCGCGACGGGAACCTCATCTACTTCGCCCATCCGATATTCTCGATGTACCGCACAACGGGTCAGCGGCTGTACCGCATGCTCATCAGGAATGCGCTCCGTCTTGCCGGCGCCATGACCGTCGAGAGCACGCTCCCGTCAACTGCACGCATAAGCTTCATGGAGCAGAAGGGCCGTCATATACTCCATGTCTTGAACGGTGCGCCCGTAAAACGCGGCGGGGAAGGCGAAGGCCGCCTCGCCAAAGCGATAGAGGTCATCGAAGAAATAGTCCCGCTTCATGATGTGCGCATGACGCTTGCGGTCGGGAAGGCCGTTACGCGCGTACGCACGGCTGACGGGAAGACGGTAGCGTTCACGGCGGACAAGGGGAAGATAACGTTCACGCTCCCCGTCGTGGAACACCATGCGATCATGATCATCGAGTAATTGCTGAAACAGCCGGAACGAGTTCGACGGCGTGTATCCGCAATATAATCCTACTAATTCGCAATAACGGGGTTGTTACCGACCGCTTTTTGCGCTATACTGCGTACTGCGGGAGGATACCCCATGCCGTCCATCCAGAAGATCGTACGCGCCTTGAAGAGCTATTTCGGCGTTATCGTCATCGTGCTCGCGTTCATTGCGTCCGCGTTCGTCGTGCTCATGAACAACCGCGATGACAGTATTGCATACTATGTCGCCGAAAAGAACGATACGGTCGCCTCAATAGCCGAGGCGCATCAGACGACCGTCAATGAGATTTGCGACGCGAATTACCCCGACATCTCTCCGAAGGACAGGATAGCCCCCGGCACACGCATCAAGCTTCCGAAGTCCGCACGTACGAAAATAGTCACCGTCACGTTCGGTCACTGGCAGCTTGAGCCCGGTGTACGCGACGGGGTGGCGTATTTCGCGCAGGAATACAAAAAGCTCTACCCCAACGTGCGTATCGTGCAGAACGCCGTTCCCGAATCGACCTACGGGCAATGGTTCATCACGCAGATGCTCGGCGGGACGGCGCCCGACCTCATCGAATGCGCGCTCGGCGTTCCCTACCCGCTCCTCGTATCGTACTATCTCAGATATTTCACACCCATGACCGACTACATACTTCGACCCAATCCGTACAACAGGAACAATGAGTTCAACGGGATACCGCTGCGTGAAACGACGAAGGACGGTCTTAAGAACTGCTATATTCCCGAGATACAGGAATACATGACCATAGCGCTCACGCACATCCTCATACGCTTCTACTACAATAAAGACCTGTTGAAAAAGCTTACCGGGCGGACGGAAGCCCCGGCCACGTTCACGGAATTCCTCGCCGCATGCGAGGAGATAAAGAAGCACAAATTCATCAGCCGCCCCGTGCGCGCGGAAATGGACGCGGTCACGAAACGCATCGCATCGCTCGATAAGGACATCGCTTCACGAACGGATGCAGGGGAAAAAGCGCGCTTTGAAAAACAACGCGATGAGTTGCGCCGCACGCTTGCATCGCTCAGCGCATCGTCGCCGGAATA
Organism: Spirochaetota bacterium; assembly: GCA_038043445.1. Lineage (NCBI taxonomy): Bacteria > Pseudomonadati > Spirochaetota > Spirochaetota bacterium. The sequence goes on along the minus strand of JBBTBY010000142.1, from coordinate 3,111 downwards.
CGCACCGATCGCGAGCTCGAAATATCATATCAGCATGGTGGAGAACAATCTGTTCAACGTGGTCACGAGCAAGGCGCGTGATATCATCGATTTCAATCATGACTGCACGGTAAGCGTCGTCGAACAGTATATCGGCATGAAGACAGGGCTCATCGACCTTAATTACCCGCCCTACCGCGCGAAATTCAAGATGGTCGCCCAATACGCGAGCAACTGCATGCCCGGCTTTACGGGGCTCAACCGCGATGACGGCGTGCTCATGTTCGTGCAGCAGCGTTCGGTGTTCATACCGACCGGTACCTGGGACGCCGGCATGATGGAAGCGCAGGCGAAGGATAATGGGTTCACGGTCGGCGTCATGGATTTCCCGTACCCGTCGACCGACGACCCCGACCTCTACCGGCATTATCTCGGCCCGACCTACGAGGACCCGCCGACGGCGTTCAATTTCGGATGCCCCACGCCGGAAAGCGCCCCGGAGCGCAAGCGTGTCGCGATAGATTTTCTCCTCTTTCTTGCGAGCAAGGAGAACAATGCGAAATTCAATCAGATGGTCGGATGGATACCGGTGGTCGCCGGTGTGGAGGGCGAGGGTGTGCTCAAGCAGTTCAAGCCGCATCTGCAGGGGGTGACCCCGGGAATTAATCTCTCCATCGGCGGCGAAGCGGTCATACTTTGGCAGCAGCTCTATGCGATGTATCAGGTCGGCCAGATGTCATTCGAGGAGATGCGCGATAAGTTCACGGCGCCGTACCTCGAGCGCGGATACCGCGACTACCTCAATGCCACCAAGGATTGGCGCCGCGCGACGATAAACGATGAGAAGACGATAACCATGCTCCGCTTGAAATCGTTCACCGCGACGAACGCGGATAAGCTCACGGAATACACGGCGAAGTACCGCTACCTTCTGTTGCGGCCGTTGACGCGGGCGATCAGCGTGAGCGAGGACCGCATCATGCTCAAGAACACCGTTGAGGGAAAGATGAAACCGCCGAAGGCATTCGATTACTCATCCGTTGCCCGTGCACGTTTGAGGATATAGGGCTTTTTACCGTCAGCAGGATACCGTACGCCGAGAAGCGTTCTGACGCGGTCAAGCGTCTTGGCAACCGCCCGCGTATCCGCAAGCGAGTGCATATCGCTTTCTGTTTTCCCCGAACGAAGGCATTCATTGACATGCTCTATCTCATGTGAATAACCGATGCCCACGGGCGGAAGCTCCCACGTTTCCAGCACCTTACCATCATTGAGAAGCGATAATGCGGACGTACGCCACCACGGCGCATGGAGCCGAAGCTCGGCATTCGTCCCGCTGATAAAGGCTTCATGTATCGTGACCGCGCGAATGGCGGAATGCAGCACCGATATCGCGCCGGAGCCATGCGTGAAGAGCATGGCGTTCATTTCATCGACATGCGTCGTGCCGCGATGGCCCATGGCGGCTATCTTCTTCGGGGCACCGAGAAGGAAATGCGATAACCACACCGGGTAAATGCCGACGTCCAGAAGCGCCCCGCCCGCGAGTGCCGGGTTAAAATGTCTCTCCTCCGGGGCGAATTTCGATCGATAGCCGAAGTCGGCCGAGAGCATGCGCACTTCCCCAATGGCACCGTCATCGATGAGCGCTTTCGCTTTGATAAGCGCGGGCATGAAGCGCGACCACATCGCCTCCATGAGGAAACACTTTTTCTTTTTCGCCGCGGCGCACATGCGTACTGCCTCGGCGCTGTTCACGGCGAACGGCTTTTCGCAGAGCACGGCTTTCCCGGCATTGAGCATCATGATCGTGTTCTCCGCGTGAAGCGTATGCGGCGTGGCGATATACACCGCATCGACGGCGGCATCACCCGCAAGCGCTGCATACGATCCATGCGCCCGGGCGAACGCGAATTCACGCGCGAACGCATCGGCGCTCTCTTGCGAACGAGAACCGACCGCGGCGCACGTCGCGTTCTTCACCAACGCCAGGTCACGCGCGAATTTCTTCGCTATCTTCCCCGTACCGAGCACTCCCCATCGAATGATGTCACCCATGTATGGCTCCTTTTTCGATATCGAAATACTTCATGACTGCGGCATACACCCCGACAAGCGATGTTACGCGAGAGAATATCGACACGGCATTCGTGTCCTTCGAGAAGAGGATGAGCGGCACACGCGCGCGCGTATGCGTCCTTACCGTCATATCCTCGGCATTGCCGTGATCGCTTATGACAAGGAGCGACGTACTGTCGTCCATGCCGGCAACGACGGACCCGGCGAAACTGTTGAGCTCATCGACGGACTTCCGTATCATCGGTGCGTTCTTCTTGTGGCCGAAGATATCGGTGAGAAAATATTCGAAAAAGGTAAAGTCGCTGTCGCGGCTTATGCAAAGAAGGTTCTCCGCCGCAGTTTCGGGCGATACGAGGGGGATTGCATATCCGCGCTCCCGCATGATGGCATTGGTAATATCCATGAATACCGCAGGCGTGCGCGGATAGTCCGACACATCGCGGCATTGTTCGCCCGATGCGAGAATGGTGAGCGTCGAGACCGGGAAGAGGTTCCTCGTCGGATGCTTTCGCTTGATGAAAAAATCCTTCGAGTACATATTGGCGCCGGTGACAGTGCATCCGTGTTCCTTGAGCACCTTCATTATGCTCCGCTCATTGATGATGTTCACCAACCGCTTGCTCGGGAAGGCATTGAGATGACGCCCGATGAACTTTGCCGCGTTCACGCCGGTGAATATCGTCGTCTGTCCGGTAGCCGACTGGGGAAGCCCCGCAACGCCGAGATTCGCATCGACGGGGACGAGAATGCCGCCGGGAAATCGTTTCTTTCGTCGTATGCCGGCAAGGCGTATACCGCCCATGAGCTTTCCGAAAAGCGGCGTATCGGCGATGAGGGGATTTATCGCGGGATCATCTGTGCCGATACCGATGCCGTCGATGAAAAGGAGTATAAGCCGCCGCATGGGGGTATTATATGATATGCAGGGGTTTGCACAAATCATACACTGTGGGGAATCAACATCTATCCCCCAGCCCATTTCCCCTTGAAAAGGGGAATGGACTGCACCCTGTAAACTGGATAGTTTTGTAACGAAATTAGGTAATCTGGCCG
>JBBTBY010000141.1 GCA_038043445.1 Spirochaetota bacterium | reverse complement strand
GAAGGAACGATACGCCGCGTGGTGGGGTACATCACCCGTGAGCGGGGGCTGTTCATCGGCGGCATCGCGGTCAGTATCGTTCTTGCGGCGGTCAATGTCGTCCCGCCGCTCATGGGCCAGTTCGCGATAGCGCTTACCGGCGGCAAGCCGCTCCCCTGGATGGAGCATATCCCCGTGCTGTCTTCCTTCCTCAATGCGAATGCGCCGAGGGAAATGGCCGAGGAGATGATACGCCAGCGCAAGGTAAGTCAGCAATTCATCGTCCTTATCGTCGGCATGGGGGTCTTTGTCATCATGCGGACGGTGTTCGACTTTTTCCGCGGTTATCTCCTTACGGTGCTCGCCAACAGGAGCGGCATCGCCATACGGCGCGATATGGTCCGTGCGCTCACGCATGCCCCGCTCTCGTTCTTCCGCGGGAACAAGGAAGGCGCGATAATAAGCCGTGTGCAGAACGATACCCAGGTGGTGGAAGGATTCGTCTACAGCACGCTCCCCTCGATAATAAACGATCCGCTCATGCTCATGCTGACGCTCGGTATCCTTTTTGCGCTGAGCTGGAAGCTTACGCTCGTGGGGCTCATTGTCGCACCGCTGCTCGCGTATCTCATCACGGTCATCGGCAAGTCGATAGAATCCCTTGTGCACAAGGTGCAGTCGCATATGGAAGATTACACCGCGGTGCTCCAAGAGACGATATACGGCATCGAGGTCGTGAAGATATTCTCCAAAGAGGACGACGCGCATCGTTCGTTCGTGACTTCCACCGGCAATTATCTCCGCGAGAACCGCAAGGCGATATTCGTCCTTTCGCTCACGCGTCCGACAACCGAGTTCATCATGATATTCTCGGCCCTGGGCATCATCGCCTTCGGGGCGCATCTCATTTTCATAAAAGAGATACCGTTCGAATTCCTCTGGGGGTTCATCCTCTTCCTGCTCAATATCGGTCAGCCGATACGGGGCGTGAGCGAACTGTTCGTCAATGTGAAGAAGGCGCAGGCCGCGGGAGAGCGTGTGTTCGAGGTCGTCGATCTTGCGAGCGAGCGCGTGGACGATGCCGATCTGAAAGAGATAACCTTCCGGCGCGGGAAAGTGTCCTTCGAGAAGGTTTGTTTCGGCTATCCCGGCAACGATGAATTCCGCCTCGGGCCGGTAACGCTCACCGTGCGGCCGGGCGAGGTCGCCGCATTCGTCGGCGCATCCGGCGGCGGGAAGAGCACGCTCGTGAACATGATACCGAAGCTTATCATGCCCGTCAGCGGGCGTATCTCCATCGACGGCGAGGACATCACCGGTGTGCGGACGCGTTCCGTACGTTCCACGATCGGCATGGTGGGGCAGGAGAATATCCTCTTCTATGGAACTATCGAGGACAATATCCGCTACGGGGCCGCCGATGTCCCGCATACCGATGTCATCGCGGCGGCAAAGATCGCTCATGCGCATGATTTCATCCTGAAACTGCCGAAAGGATATGAAACGATAATCGGTGAACGCGGGGTCACGCTTTCCGGCGGTCAGCGTCAGCGACTGGCGCTCGCACGCGCTGTCATACGCAAGCCGAAGATCCTCATACTCGATGAGGCGACAAGCGCGCTCGATACCGAAAGCGAGCAGTACATACAGATCGCGCTCGATGACATCATCCATCGTCAGACGACCATCGTCATCGCGCACCGCTTATCGACGGTGAAGCGCGCCGACCGTATCTATGTCATGGAGAACGGGCGTGTCATCGAGTCGGGGACGCATGCGGCGCTCATCAGGCGCGGCGGGAAGTATAAATACCTCTATAGCCTGCAGTTCCGCTGACACCCAAGCGCTCAAATTTTCCACGGAGTCACCTCGGCATCGGATAGAAGCCATCGAACCCAGGGCGCAAAGAAGGAAAAGAAGACCGGATGAAGCGGCCCTTCCTCCGTAGAAAGGGCACTGAACAGGATATGTCTCCTGTCCGGCTTTTTTACTGCCGAAATTCATCCCATAAGCCGCACAATTCAGGCTATAGATAACAAATTCTATTCCGCAGGCTGCGTATCCCAGGTTGCGGAGTTTATAACCTGAACTGCGCTCGCTATAAACCTCTCCATGAAGGGCGTGGACTGCGTTACGGACCGCATATCCTATTCCCTGTGCTGTGTAACATTGGTCAAGCATAGAATGTCCTGTTCGATGGCGGCCGTGAACTCAGCCGGGTGCCTTGCAGCCTTGTCATTGTTGGGGACGGCCAAGGTCGGGTTCAGCGCAGCCTTGTGTACGGTGGCTATAGACTAATATTTTGACGCCAAAACGCACCCCTAACCCCCGGCCCCTTTCCCCTCTGAGAAGGGAAAGGGGGGAAGACGACATTTTCTGTTGTATCAATATTGTATTGTAGAATGGACAGGTTCGTCATATAATCGCTTGATCGAGGAAATTGCGCGGCGGACTATTCTCAAAAGTGAAACTTGATGAATAAAAAAGCATCGTCAGAAAGGATTATTTGCTGAAATGTGCTCAAAATCGATGCTATTCCACTGGCAAAACAAAAACGCATTGTCGCAAAGGGTGATGAATTAATGGTACTCTGCAATAATCTTGAAAAGCAGATCGGAGATGAGGAGGGGTAGCGGCGCCCCCTGAGCCCGTCGAAGGGCGGAGATATTTGATGCGGTATTGGCGAAAATTTGATTTATTCGTGTTTATTCGTGTGCGCCTGTGCTGAGCCGATGGACTGAGCTTGTCGAAGTCTTGTCGATGCATTCGTGGATTAAATCTTCCGAAGAGGTAATCCACGAATGAACACCAATGAACACGAATGGGAGAACTGAATGGCAGGCAATAATGACTGACTGCAATCTATATCGGCCAGTTAACCCGAAATCAATTAAACCGGAACTGGTAGTAATTATTGGGAATGGAGCAATAAAAAATGGAACCATGCCATTATTACACCATTTTAATAGCAAGAGGATGTATTACACTCCACGCGAAGCTATTGCAGCGTTAGGAGAATGCACTTTTTTATATAAAGTAGCAAGAAATAATTTGCTTGGCGAAATCATCAAGAATGCTGATCCTTCAAAGATCAGCGCATACAAAGATACGATTGATAAGTTTTTTATATTTACAAATGAATTGGCGCAACAGTTTAAGGCGCATCATTATGGATTGGAGTTTAATTCAGAGATTGAAATAATTAAAAAGCGTACGGGCGGAAAAGAATCTGGAGTTATCTCTACGAATTGGGATGAATGCGCCTGGGAAAAGACCTCGGGAAACGAGTGCTTATTCCCAAATATTATTCAAATACATGGCCGTTGCTCAGACCATGCTTCATTAATATTGCCAACTGAGCTGACAACTGATGACGAGATAAAGAGAATAACAGGTCTTATTCAAGACAAGAAAATGGGTGATGAAGCATACAATGCAATAGTGAATCGGCTAGATACGTATGGTTGTAAAAACTGTATAAATAGAAGAGATCAAAATTCTGGTGAGTAGCTGAGAAATGCCCATTTCGCTGCGATTGAATGGTTAGAAACAGCAAAAGAAATTATTTTTTGGGGGATCGCTTTTAATCCGTATGATGCTGAATTGTTAGCTGTAATCGATGAAACATTAACATTAAGAAAAGATAACAAAGCTAAAGTAACAGTAATTAACACAGATGTTGATACTGCATTGTTGACAGGGAAATTGTGCGGCGTGCCTTCTATCGAGTGGATTAATCCAAATTTGCCAAATACAATACATTCAATAGAAATTAGGAACACGTGAGGCAGATATGATGCTGCCCATTTTCTTGTTCTTCTTCGCGTCTTCGCGTGAGTTCCTCTTTTCCGAATTATATTATTATTGGATCGAAGATGAAGACATGCCTCACGCCAAGCTACCAAGACCGCCAAGAAGAAATTCACGCAGACGATAATTTCTTTTGTACAACATGCGCTCCCCTTTCCCTTCTCAGAGGGGAAAGGGGCCGGGGGATAGGGGTGCGTTTCTCGCGATGATTTTCTCAGGAACGCATCCTCACACTGCTCGGCGTCCTGCCTGTTCTCTTCCTGAAGAACGATGAGAAATAATGCTCGTCATCGAAACCGAGCGTATTCGCGATGCGTCCAATGGGTATGGTCGTATCTTTCAGGTAGAATTTTGCCATCTCTATCCGCCGGTGAAGCACATACCCGTACGGCGTCATGCCGGCGTCTTTTTTGAAGCGCCGCACCGCCTGCGACGGCGAACAGCCTATCAGTTCCGCAAGATCACCGAGGGATATTGCGCTCCCGATATGGTCATCGATATACTGCTTCATCTTCGCGATATCAATATCATACCTGTTCTCCCATGCCCGTGTCTTCTGCGCTATGAAATTTATTATCTCGTGCAGGATGAGCGATGCATCGAAGGCGATGCGCTGGGTATGCCGATGTGCTTCATAGGCACGCTCCCCCGCGCGGTACAATCTCACGAACACAGGCGCGAGGCGTTCACAGCCGCTCACATGGAATACATCGCCCATGCCGTAGAGATGAAGAAGATTCCCGAGGAACGGACCGCGTACGGTTATCCACGTCTTACGGAGCACGTCGCCCTGCGCTGCCGAATACGTATGATCGGAGCCATGGTGCAGGATGAACACATCGTTCTTCTTCAATGAAAAGCTTTTGCCGTTCTCAACAAGGGAACCGCGGCCTTCATGGACGAATTCAACGGCGTACTGATCGGAATCCTTCCGTGATATATGGTACGGTCCTCGCCAATCGCTTTTTCCTATGCACTGCACGATGAGCGGGTATCCGCGCGACTCATACATCGGGAAGGGGAAGATCTCTTCCATGGGCATGCGCATATATTCCACCTCGATGCATGTTTTTTCGATTGCGAATAGTGCGCTTCGATTATACTATAGGGGTACCGTGCGGCAAGAGTGAGCAGGAGCTTATGATGATCAGATATCCGCTTCACCCGATCTTCCTCGGTCTTTGCATGCTATCGCTCAGCATCGCCTGTCATCGGTCGCCGGAAGCGAGCAAGGCGGAACTTTTGCACCGGGGCTATGCGCTCGATCAGCGGACATTTCTCGCCAATGTAAGAACGAACGATGTGTCCGTCGTACGGATGTTCCTCGATGCCGGTATGAGCCCGAACTCCGAGAAAGGATGGCCCCCGCTCATGGTGGCTGCATCTGCGGACAGGTCAGGATCGATGAAACTTCTCCTCGCGCGCGGCGCTCTCATCGATGCGACGAATGCATCGGGGGAAAGCGCATTATGCGAAGCAGCGGCACGGAATATGACGAACGCAGCGCTTGTCCTCATCAATGCAGAAGCGAATGTTTCGACAGCATCCCTCTACGGCTGGCAGGCGATACATTCCGCGGCAAAGAACGGGATCGCACCGGTAGTGAAAGCGCTCCTTGCGCGCTCGGCCGATGTGAATGCGACCACCGTGGACGGGATCACACCGCTCATGCTTGCCGCCTGTTATGGACGGCTGGATATCGCACGCATCCTCATCGACCGCGGCGCGCGCATTCCTGACCGGACGAAATCTGGACTGACCGCGTATGACTTCGCCGTGCGATACGGCTTCACTGCCATAGGGGCGCTTTTAACGCAAGGCGCGGACAGCAATGCCGCGGTGTATCCAACACCAATGGCCGCATCGAACGGGGCGTTCAGTGCTGCGGCATTGCACACTGTCGAGAACGCAAGGCTGATGCGATACGCGGTGATACAGTATTCCCCCGCGCAGAGCGATGCACGGATAGAAGTCATTATCGATGCATCGGTCGGCGGGCGTGTCGTGAGCGTACGTATCGGCGGGGTAGAGGTCATTGACGATCCAAAGCCGATCGCTTCATCGTATATGCAGATAACCGGTATGCCGATACTCTTTCCCGCGCCCAATCGCGTCACCAGCGGAGTCTATCGCATGGGCACGATAAACCACAGCATGCGTATCAGCACGGAACGAGGTGCGCGCAACATCCACGGCATCGCCATTGACGACGCCTGGGCAATGCGATCGCTTACTGCCGATGCACGGTCCGCATCCGCATCGCTGGTGTATGCTGTCGACAGGAATAATCCGCGCTTCGATGCGTTCCCGTATCCGTGTACGCTCACCGTCACGTATACGGTCACGACCAATTCGTTCATCATCGCCTATTCGCTCAGGAACGACGGCAGCGTGGGATTCGATTTCGGTTTTGGAGTACATCCGTATTTCCGCGTCATCGGTCCTGCATCGAATGTCCTTGTGCAATGCGATGCGACGCATGTCCTCGCGCACTCGAACTTCGTCCCCACCGGGGAACGCATCGCGGTGAACGGCACGGCGGACGATATACGGTCGTTCACACCGCTTGCTTCCATGAAGAACGACAATGCCATGTATCCGCTGCGATCGCGTGATGACACCCGCATACGATATACCGCTCTCGGACTGGATATCGCGATGCGGGCAACGGATGACTTCGGTTTCATGGTGCGCTATAATCCTGCGGGGAAGGGCTTCATTGCGCTTGAGCATCAGACGAGCGCTCCCGATGCGCATAATCTCCACGCGAAGGGCATGCGTGATATCGCACGACTCGTGTCCGTGGCCCCGGGGATGACGAAGGGCGGCCGCATCGAATATTCATTCACGCGGGATAAATAATGAAGTACTGTATCTATCAGAAGAAGGAGCATATCATGCGCATCGTATCGATCGTTCTTTTCGCCGCAGCGCTCAATGCGCTCGATGTCGTCCCTGTCGAATGGAAGAATATCGGTCCCGGCGGCGGCGGCTGGGTGCAGTCGCTCCTTGCGAGCAGGCATGACGGCAATGTCGTCTATATCGGCGGCGATGTGGGAGGGTTCTATCGCTCCCGCGACGGCGGGCAGAGCTACACCACGCACAATGACGGGCTTGAGGATTATTGGGTCGAGTGCATCGTTGAACATCCGACCGATACATCCGTCATCTACATCGGCTGTCAATACGGTGTGTATCGAAGCGCCGACCGCGGGAAGACATGGCGCATACTGAGCGACGGTTTCCCGCAGGCGGCCAATTTCAGCTACAGCGCGCCGATCGGTGCACTTGCTATCGATGAGAAGGACCCGAAGGTGCTCTATGCCGGCATCGGAAAGCCCCGGGCGCGGAGCGGGGGTGCCGGCACGGTATATCGGACCACCGACGAGGGTGCGCATTGGACGCGTGTGAACGATGCATCGTCCTTCCCGAAAGATGCCGTCATTACCGCGCTCAGCGTCGACACACGCGACTCGCAGCATCTGTATCTCTGCTGTCAATACGGTTTTTTCCAGAGCACCGACGGCGGTGTTTCATGGCGCAGTACCGTGAGCGGGCTGCCGCATCCATACGTACGGCGAATGGGGGTGTCACGATCGAACCCGGACATCATGTATGTAAGCGTATACGCAAAACCGGGCGAATCGCCGTGGTCGGGCGGGATATTCCGTTCATCCGACGGCGGAAAGACATGGGGCAAAGCATCCGGCGGGCTCAGCGAATACGTTGGAAAAGGATCATCGTGGAAATTGACGGCGCAATACGACTGCATCACAGTTCATCCTTTGGATCCCGACACCGTCTACACAGGCGGCATTGCCTATGTGAGTACGGGCGTGTTCAAAACCGTCGACGGCGGGGTATCGTGGAAGCAAACGCTCGTGCGCACGAATGCGAGTCCCGTATACGGATGGATAGATTTCTGGGGTCCGACCATCGAATGCCTGTCGATGTCGTTCGCGAACCCTGACGTATTGTTCGCGGGAACAGGCGGTCAGATATTCACATCGAAGGACAGCGGCGAAAGCTGGAAGGAAGCATACAGCAGGACGCAGAGCGACGGCAGGATGGCATCGCGCGGATTCGAGATACTCTGTATACGCAAGACCATCGTGCATCCCGAGCGCCCGAAGACGATCTATGTGGGATGCATGGACGTCGGCCTTCTTATTTCCGACGACGCAGGCGCATCGTTTCGGCGTCGAGTCCCGAATGCCAAGGTCAATTCACTGTTCGATATCGTGTTCGACCCCGCTGACCCCCGTCATATGTGGGGCGCGTTCGGCGAGCGCGACTTCGGCGGTATTGGTTTTATCGCGGAATCGAAGGATGGCGGTGATACGTGGACCGAAATAAGCACACCGCAAGCG
>JBBTBY010000140.1:11941-15718 GCA_038043445.1 Spirochaetota bacterium | reverse complement strand
AGTCACCAAGGCGGTCTTTGCCATCGACGAAAACAAGCTCAAGGCCACGATCGAGCAGCTGCGGGAACGCGGACATAAGACAGAACACGCGGTTCTCGAGGGCAGCGTAAGCAGGCTTCGCCCCGTGCTCATGACGGCGCTCATAGCGATGGCTAGTCTCATTCCGCTGATACTTTCCCACGGCACGGGGAACGAGATACAGCGTCCATTGGCGACCGTTGTCATCGGGGGGCTTGTTACCGCAACCCTTGGGACTTTATTCCTTCTGCCGCTGAGCTATACGCTGGTAACAAGAAAACGACAGTGAATCGTCTCCTTGCCCACACGCACTTGACAAGCCATCCTGTTTTCGTACTATAGCGGATGTAGCGATAGTGTGCCTTCTAAGAAATTGTGAGGTGACGACATGATTACATTTTCCGTCAAGAAAAGCTTAGTAAGGATCGCACTGATCGCAGCGGCAAGTCTTGTCGCACTCATCCCGCTCGAAGCAGCTGATGACAAAGCGAAAGTCTTCGATGTCGACATCGAAGACAACTCTTTCCTCATGGAGGAAGCGTATAATCAGGGGCCGGGGGTCGTACAATTCGTCAGCACATTCCAATACAATACACGATCACGCTCATGGACGTATCTTCTTGTCAACGAATACCCGCTCATATCGCAAATGCATCAGCTCTCCTATTCACTCCCGGTCTCGCAGAATGCCGGAGTAACCAGCGTGGGTGATATTCTGCTCAATTATCGGCTGCAGATCCTTGATTCAGATATTGCAGCCATGGCACCGCGGATCTCTGTCATATTCCCCACGGGAAGTTATGTCGATGGACTTGGCTCCGGCGGATGGGGAATTCAGTTCAATTGGTCGGCCAGCGTAAAAATGGGCGCGAACTGGGTGAGCCACTGGAACCTTGGGGTTACCGCAACGATCCAGGCGAAGAACGCCTTAGGACAGACCGGCAATCCAGTTACCATGAATTACGGGGGCAGTCTTATTTACAAGCCGCTTGATTTTCTCAATTTCCTTGTCGAGGTCGTGGGCACCTCGGGTGAGACAGTCGGCGCGACCGGCTCTATTGAGCGCGCGGAAACGCTCTTCATCAATCCCGGCATTCGGTTCGCTATCACCCCGAACGAAAAACTGCAGATCGTTCCCGGCATTTGCGTGCCCCTTGGTGTCGGTCCATCGCTTCAGGAAATAGCGGTACTCGGTTATCTGTCGATCGAAGCCACGTTCTGGTAATACGGCGCGGCGGCAATCGTTTGATCGTCCACGCGGTCAAAAGATCGATACCGACTGCGCAACACTATTCGCTTTTTTTTGCCGCTATCGATGCGATGCGCGCTGCAAAAATCAACACCGACGCTCCGAAAATCGCCGAGATGATGTATCCCGCGGCCTCATGCGGCACACCGGGCACCGTATAATCCGGCATTATCGCCCTGAAATCGAAACCGTTCGCCATGCCGGTGGGTAATCGACCGACCAACGCGCGCAGATCATCCACTGCCCATTCGCCCCAGGCGGTTCCAGCCGCAAGAAGACCGAGCGGTGATAGCAAAACCATCCCGATGATAAGCGCATAGAGCGGCTTCATCTTCACCGGTCTGTCACCGTGCACGATATCCGGCGACAAGGCGCGCACATAACCGTACACACCCGCCGTCACTATCGCTTCGATGAAGCAGGCGGCGAGGAGATGCGGCAGCATCATAGCCGGGATGGAAACGCCGAGGGGATACGGGCAATAGAGCGGTCCGGCCGCGTCCTTGAAAAGAATCGGCTGTATGCCGAATTGCACCGCAGCGGAGAGCGCGGACAAAGCGAGCGCGCTGTATGATGCTATGAACGCCGCGATGTATCCACCGGCTTTCATTCTCAGTATGCTTTTAAGCAGTATGAAAATAGAGTACCCGGCGAACGGGAGAACGAACGCCATATTGAAGCAGTTCGCGCCGAACGCGAGTATGCCGCCATCGCCGAAGAAAAGCGCCTGTATGAGAAGCGCCACCGTCACCGCGATGCATGCCGCCCATGGGCCGACAAGTATCGCGACCAGCGTACCGCCGACGGCATGGCCGGTGGTCCCTCCGGGGAGCGGGATATTGAACATCATGATGAGGAATGAGAACGCGGCAAGGATGCCGACGACGGGAACTTTTTTCGCGGACATATCCTCTTTCACTTTCCTGACGGCGACAGCCCACACGGGTATCATCGCCGCTCCCAGTACCGCACATGTCTCTGGGCTGAGATAATTATCAGGAATATGCATTGCGAGGATTATATCGTTTCCACCGATGATAGCAACAATTCCGCCCGAGGGATCGATGGAGATCGGGGATCACTAACGTTCGCCATACTTACAACGAGCGCTGTCCGATGAGCGCACGCATCAATATCCGCTCAGCGCACGACATACGGGCGGTTCCTGCTCAGTGAACGCGCCGTAGAGCTGCGGCCGGCGCTGCATATACACGATATCCCGCTGGCGGCCGCCGTTCCACTTACGGTGCACCGGATCGATAATGACGTCGGCAGATATGATATCCTTACTCCCGTCATTCCACGCGACAATATCACCCATCGTATCGATGATAACGCTCCCGCGGGCTTCATTGCGTGCGACCGCGACCACGAACTGATTATCGAGCGCACGGGTACGCATTATCGCTTTCCAGCGGTCCTCGTTGAAGGCCGGCGTCCCGCGGCTGAACACATCCGCGCGGTGGTCGCCCATTATCGGGAGACACATCACCTCGGTGCCGTTCAACCCAAGCATGCGCGATGATTCGGCCGCAGAGCTGTCCATACAGATGTTGACGCCGATACGCGCCTTCGGCGTATCGAACACCGGGAATGAATCGCCGGGGGTTATCCCCGAATTCGTTTCGCCGTATTCTGCCAGATGCACCTTATGGTATACACCCTCGATCCCGCCGGGACCGATGAGCACCGCGCTGTTGAATACAGCATCACCGCTCCTTTCATCGAACGGGAGCAGTATACGCACATCTCCCGACGCAGCGATCGCCTGAAATCCCCGGACGGACCCATGGTCGAGCGGCACCGCACGATCGAGGCGATTACCGGCGACACCCCACTGCAGCACTATCTCCGGCAGAACGATGAGATCGGGTTTATCATCAAGCGCCTTCCTGCAGAGATCACCGTAGAATGCCGCATTATCCGCTACCGATGATATTTTCGCCGCGTGCCTATGCTCATGCGAGCCGGTAACAACGGCGATGCGTATCCTCCGCTCCGGTAACGCAGACGTCTCCGTTATCATGGGCATGCCGAATGACGCCTCGCCTCTCGTACTCCATCGGAAGATATAGCGTATGACAAGTATCCCCGATGATGCGGTAAGCACGCGTGAAAATCGATGTTTGCCGTCACGGCTTTCATGAAAAAAAAGCGCGTCATTATCCGCCTGCGCGCCGATATCACTTCTGTCAGGAGGGATATCGCCCCATATAGCAAGACAACGCACGCTCTCGCGAACATGGGCAACATCGCGTATCTCCACCGGAACATCGATGCGATAGGACTTCCCGGGCACAAGATCGTACCGAAGCTGCCAGCCGCCGGCGCACGTGCGCGTACCGTTCGCCTTTATGACGAAACGATCCGCCGAACGCTCAGTTCGCGGTGCGGCAGACGGATGCGGCGCCCACGGGACGATCATGTCGGCTTTCATATCACACCGCCTATTTTCGTTCGACGAGATACCACACCGTCGGGAATTTCGCCGTCTCAACAGCATCCGCCTT
>JBBTBY010000140.1:0-11931 GCA_038043445.1 Spirochaetota bacterium | reverse complement strand
GCCGCGGCAAGCGCGCTCATATCGGGCGCAAGCGGCGTTATCGTGAGCGCTCCGCCGCTTTTAAAGCGCACGGTCGCATCGGTCGGTTCTACGCGCACGGTGCCGTTCCCGGGACGCTCGCGCGTAACGATGAGCCGCTCTCCGCGTGTCGCGCCGTTGGGTGCTTTACTGAAACCGGAATACTGCATCTTGTCCTTGTCGTTCTCCGCTCGTGCAATGACGGTAAGGAGTATGCGCTTTGCCGTACCGATCGGTGCGTTCTCGAGCGAACTCACCACTATTGTCGTGAACGGCGTACGCGATGTTATCTCGATATCATTGAGCTTGACGGCATCCTTCGGAAAACCGCTGAAGCCCTGCGTGCGCGGGGTATTCACGATAAGGAGCCCTTTGCCGAAATCGTGTATCACTTCGCCGGTGTCGCTCACGAGGCTGTCACGCTGTATGCCGCGATCGTCGGCCACAAGTCCTTTCTTTTTCAGGTACGAATCGAGCTCGCGGGCAAGATCGAGCGAAGACTTCGTGTTCTCGATGCGTGAGAAACGAAAATCACCCTTCTCCGACGATGATATCGTCGCCTGCTGGCGTCCGTCCGGGCGTCCGAACGCGCCCTCGACACGCGATACGTAGGGGAGATAATTGAACGGGAACGCGCCGTTGCGCGGATCGCCGCGGTAGATGAGCTTGTCCGCATCGGTGTAGACGACCTGCACGAGGTTCTTCGCCGGGGCTACGTCGCGCCGATGATACATGAGCGCGGCATTGGGCATGGTGGCAAGGAGCGCGGGGTCATTGAACTCCACCGTCGGCTGCATCACCGCAGTCGCGCTGTCGGCTTTATCCCAATCGTAGCCGAAGCCGCCGAAATAGCAGTAGAAGTATATCGCATCCCAGTCCTGTAGCGATGCCGCCGTCGACGTGTTGAGGAAATACGTTGACCGCCATTCATGCGGCCACATCATATCGCTCTCAGTGGACGTCACCGGATGCGTATTGATCTTGACCATGGCGATAGCCGAATCGATAAGGCCGATACCCTGGAGCGGATTGCGCTCGACGACGGGGATATTCTCCATGGAGAGCGAGCCGTCCTTATTGTGCCGCACATGATCGTAGTACACGTTCTGCGATGTGTAATCCATATCACGCTGCGTCTCAAGGTCCGCGATGTCGGAGTAGATGTTCGAATCGGCGACCGGGAGCGCGCAGCCGAGGGAACGGATGTACGCAAGCATCTCCTTCTGCCAGGCGACCTGCACGCTCTTAAAGAACGCGATCGTCGCGCGTATGCGGACCGGCGACTTTTCGGCATGCATATCGCCTTCACTGGTAATATCCCACACCGTCGCGGGGTTCACCGTTCCCTGAGCAGGGTCTTCGCCGTCCTTCAGTCCGCATATGCCGCTCTGTGTCCATGCTTTCGCAAGCGCATCGCGGCTGCCGTGCTCTGCAAGAAGGAATTCGTTGAATTTCTTTTTCAGCAGATTCTTATAATGATCGGGCCACGCCGAGGTATTCCAGTCGAAGAACATCGTCTGCTCATTGATGAGCATGAGCATGGCGATGGCGCTTTCATCCTTGAGCGCCTTGCCGGTATATTTGTTCACATGCGTAAGTAGCCCTTTGATATAGGCCTTTCCCTGTTCGGCGAATGCCGGTTCGAAATACGCCCACGGCCGATGAGATCCGTACTGCGATCCGTTCGGGACATCGCCATCGGTAAAGCCGCGGGCGGAAAGCCCCGTCACCGAATCGAGCAGCATATATATGCCCCTGTCCTTGAAGCATTTCACCATGTAGTCAAATCGCTCCCACTTCTCGTCGGAATCGGGGATGAACGTACTGCGGTCGCTCTTCGTCCGGTCGATGAGAACATATTCCGTGAGATGGAATCGCACGAGATTGATCCCGCTGCGCGCGAGCGTTTCCGCGACGCGCTCGGCCTGCTCATGCGACGGGAAGAGCGCGTTCGCCGAGTGAATGTTCACCGCCCAGAAGCGCGCCTCTTTCCCGTCAGCGAAAAAGAAATGCCCGTTCTTCGACTGTACCATGCCGTGTTTCCCCGCGGGCGCATCGAGAAGCGATGAGAGATCGACGAGGGGCTTCATCTGTTTTTTCGGATTGAGCGGGAAGGTGAACCATTTCGAGTAATCGCGTGTGACCGCGCCGATCTTTCCCATATCGATAAGATTCGCGCCGCTGCCGAGCGTGACCGCGAGCAGCATCCATATCGCCCTGCCGGTATCGGTCCCCGATCGAAATGATAACGACTTTATCTGCTTCGACGGTTTCGGGTTCGCAATTCCCGCAGCGAAAAGATACACCGGCGACTTTACGGGATTCACACCCTCAAGTTTTACACCGAACGCTTCCTTCGCATTACCGCCCCACCAGTCGCCGACCTCGTTCCCCGACGTGAACTTCACATCGGCCGTCGAGCCGTCCTCGTAGACGATGGTCATGGTGCCGACCGCACCGCCGCTCGATGCCCATGCTGCTGTATGGAGGAGATATATCCAGTCAGCATTTTTCCCGCAGGCGACATCGCCTTTCACGGCAAAAAAATCTCCGGATGCGCGGATCACCAGCGCGGACTTGCCGCCGTTCTTCAATGGGTCGATGACCGTGAACGGTACATCCTGCACGGTGAGCACGCCCGCCTTCATACCGGAAAGGTTGTTCTTCCCCTGATCCGTCCAGCCGCCGGCATTATCGCCTTCCGCATCGTCGGAAAATCCGCGATTGCATGCGCCTGCCATATCGATCGGTGTCGATTCCTGCGCATAGAATTCCACATCATCGATATAGACAACACCGGTCGATGTCTGCGGGGTATAAAGCGAAGGCCGTACGGCTATGTTCAATTCCGCTGTTTCGGCGGGAAGGCCGGTTATGACCACTTTGAATTCCTTCCACTCGGATGAGATGTCGAATTTCGGCGCCGTGAGCCAGCGGAGGAATTTATCCCCTGCGGCTGTCGCTGAAACGCCTATCCATTCCTGTGCGGTGCGTTCAGAATCAGAACGGATAAATCCTTTCACCACATACGACTTTGCAGGATCGACAGCGACCTTAACGATCGCATACGGCGATGCATTATCGAATTCATCGCGAACGGCAAGGCATTGCGTGCCGCCATGAGCATTCGCCTTCTCGATACCGACTATACGCGAGGCCTTCTCCGCATCGAGGCCGGGCTTTGTACCCCAGGACTGCCATTTCCCGACGCCGGACTCAAAATCCCAGACGCCCCGCTGCCCGAACGCGAGCGATGCTATCATCAATACGGCGGTGAGATATCTCATATCGGCCTCCCGAATACGGCAGCTACAGTATAGTCCCGGCAGCGGCAGCTGTCAATTTTCCCGGGCATATGCCGCTGGTATAAAATACTTTTTTGCTTGTCGGAAATACCAGCCGATGGGGTTCAGTAATTCCACCGCCACTCAGTACGGGACATCCATGCATGAAGCGACTCCTGCAGTGAACGCGTATCGAAGTCCGCACCCCCGGCGATATTCTCCTTTTCCATCGGATCGTTCACGAGACCGTACATCTCCTCCCGCCCATCCGGCTGCCAGACGATGTACTTATGCGCGCGGGTACGAACGCACTTCCCTATGGTCTTCTTATCGTGCGATACGAATTCCGAGAACGCCGGCATATCGCCCGCCGTACCCGTTTCGACCGCGCCGCGCAGCGTCGTTGCCGTCATCGATGCGGGCGGGACAACGCCTGCGTAATCGAGTATGGTCGGCGCGAGGCGGAAATTCTCGACGACATCGGGAATGGTCCCCAGCGCTTTTCCCAATGGCCTCGGCGGCTTCACGATGAACGGCACGCGTATGATGCTCTCGTAGAAAAGCCCCTTGCCGGTACGCGCTCGCTCGCCCATGAACTCCCCATGATCCGTGGTGAATATGATAAGCGCATCGTCATAGATAGTGAGCTGTTTCAGCTGAGCGATGATATTCCCGATATGATCATCGATGCACGTTACCATGCCCCAATAATATGCGCGCATCTTCCGGAGTGTCGCCTCATCCCATCGCTCTCGCCACGACTTCCATCCCGGATATTCGTCAGGGAGCGTCATGTCCTCCGGGTGATACATGCTGCGATACGGTTCCGGCGGGTCCCAGGGATCATGCGGGCCGCAGAAACCGCACCAGAGGAAGAATGGCTCGTCAGCATGTTCACGGATGATATCCATCGATCGCTCGGCTATCCACGTTTCGACATATTCATCGTTCGAGAGGGGATTTTCCAAAAGCCCGGCGCGTTTGTAGTCCGGCTGCGCGCGCCGTGCTTTGTATATCTCCTCGTATGCGCCCGGACGCTTCTTCTCAAGCCATGCGGCGTAATTCGGACCGAGCGGTGCAGGACCTATCGGCTGACCGGTCGACTGCGTCCAGCGCATCCCTTTGCCGCCGGTGAGATCATGATAGTGGAAACCCTTCTCGGGATACATGTGTATCTTGCCTGTCGCGGCAGTGCAATACCCGTTATCCTGCATATGCTCCATGAACGTCTTTTCCCACGGCGGCAGGCCGGGCGTTGTATCTATCTCCTGTTCCATGTAGGTCACGCCGTGCTGATGCGTATAGCGTCCGGTCTGAAGGCATGCACGCGAGGGGATACATACCGTATTCTGAACGATGGCATTGGTGAAATTGACCCCGTCACATGCAAGGGCGTCGATATGCGGTGTGCGTATCTGCGTATTGCCGTTGCACCCGAGGGCGTCGAACCGATGCTGATCGGTAGTGATAAGAATGATCGGCGGTTTTTTCATCATCTCAGTTCGAACATGCGTACCGCTCTCGGCGGCACTGTCACGATATCACGGCACATGTCCCCCGTGAATATTTCCTTGCCTGCACGGATGCCCGGGACATCGAAGACGTGGGGAGTGGGGAACGGATTGAAGAACGCGATAAGCCTGTCATTGCGGAACACGCAGGGAAGATACTGTTTCCCGTTCAGATCGAGCGGATACCCCGGCTCGCCGCGTCCGTATTCGAGGGCCTTTTTTATGTACGAAAGTCCGCGCTCATTGAGCTGCGGTATGTGATCGCCGAGAATGATGCTCCCGCCGCTCAGTATCACGACGGCAAGCGCGAATTTCATCCCCTCTTCGTCCCAAGCGGGGCCGCGCCGCCATCCGCTGTTCGGGTCCTGCTCACGATTGGCCGCCATCTGCACATGGAATCGTTCAGCGCCGTCCGCCCACGTTTTTCCCGGCACACGTACGATGGTGAAATCGGGGTCACCGAGCATCCACGTTTTCAGCATGAAAAACCGCGCCGCAAGCGCCTGTAATGCAAGTTCGCTGTTCTCCCAGAAACTTGCGATATCACCGGTCATGCGCGCTTCGTTGATGTTCGCATCGCCGAGCTCATAGAGGGGATTGCAGGCCAGGATGAACACGTCTTTGCCGACAGCATCGCGGATAATGGACAGCGCTTCGGCCACATGTCGATTCGTGCTCCATGATGCGTCGGCAGCGTGCGCACCGCTTTCGAGCACACCGGCTTGATTATAGAGAAAATCAAGCTTGAGATAATCGTATCCCCAGTCGCGCACTCGGCGGAACGTATCGCGGAGGAATTCCTGCGACTTCTTCACCGAGACATCGAGCCCGTAGAACGTGCGCGTATGACCGAGATTGATGAGATAGGGATTGCCCCGTGAGTCCTTGAGGAGACATTCCGGCGTACGCTGATAGAGCGGTGCGGCCGGCTCCACCATGAGCGGCGCGAGCCAGAGCCCCGCCTTGAAACCGCGGCGGTGTATCTCCTTCGCAAGTCCGTCCATACCCGACGGGAATTTCCCGTTCACGCTCCACTCGCCCCAATTCGTCTGCCAGCCGTCATCGACGATGATATGTGAAAGCTCCTTCCTGAGCCACGGCAGCTTTTCTATCCCGTCCATATTGGCGATGATATCGCGTTCCATGACCGATGCATTGAAATTATCCCATGAATTCCAGCCGACGACCGGCGTGTCGACCTTCTTCGCACGATTTCGCTCACCGTACGCACGGAGAAGCGGCACAAGCCCTTCACTCGATGCGGCATACTCGACTGCCACCGGCGATGATATCGTGAGCACATCGCCCTTCACGCGGAATACCGCGGCTTCCGTAACGGGAAGCGGTACCGAAAAGAGCGCCCCGCCCGTATCGCTCATGACGCCAAGGAAAGTATAGCTTACTGCGCTCTCACCGAATTTAAATGTTGCGGGGCGTATCTCCATGCCTCGCCAAGTCCGGAGAAAACGTATCGTCTCCGTATTCGGCGTCATCCGAAGCGTGCATTTCCCCGATGCGAGCGATCCTTCAAGCACGGTAAGCGATATGATGTCGGTCATGGTCCATCCTTTGATGAGATACGGCTCTGCCGCCTATAATGTACCTTCGATCGGATCTTTTCGGAAGTGCAACAGAACGATATCCTTGTCCACTATCACGGTATGGTCACGGGATGCGCCGTACGCCGACCGTAAGGAGCAGGTTCGCAAAACGCCTCGTATCGCCGGTAGCGATGATAAGCGCGGTATCACTTGATTTCACATCGCTGTAGAACGCCCATCGCTCTTTCTCTTCCCATTGGATGTCCCTCGGGAGCAGCGCCTTGTACTCCGCATGCACGGCACGGAATTCTTCCTCCGGCGGCGCGACGACCACCGCGCTCTGGAATACCGTCGCCGACACGAGCGCCTCGAGTACCTGCGTGACCGTCGGTACACCGGGCATGAGGTTAAGGTATACCTTTTTCGTCTCGGGGAGGCTCATCGTCGCGGTCGGAAAATTCCCGTCAGCGATGAGCATGCGGGAGAAATGCCCGCATGATGCAAGCGTACCGATGATCTCGGGGTTAAGCAGTTTCCCTGTCAGCATACCTTCTCCTTCACAATAGCCTTCATGTTATTTCGCATCGAGCACGATGAACGCTATCGAATGCGCCGGCAGCATGAACGACACCGCACCGCCGTTGACCGTGTGCGCAAGCTCTTTCACGAAGTCTTCCTTTTTTTCGAGCAGCGGATGCCCGTCGATATCGCCGTGCGTCAAGAGCACGCTTTTCGATGATGCCGCGGTAAAACCGCCTATCGTTATCGAACAGGGGACATCTTTCGTCCACGACCCGTTCGCCGTGATGATGAACACGCGCTTGCCGTCATCGCTTGCGGTAATGAGCGCGGGTGTCATCGGGACGGAGGCCGATGCATCTGCACTGTTCGGGACGCGTACTTTCGTGAGTGATACATACGGCGATGTGCCTTTCATCTCGAGCACATTGTCGCCGACGGAGCGGTTAACGTAGTAATAGAGCCAGTACAGCATCGAACGCTTCTCGTCATCGGGAGGGATGAAGAGTACACCGAAGCCGGGGCCCGCCTGCCTCGAGAACATCTGCCATGATGTTGCGCCGCGGAGCATCTTCTCGCGGGTATAATAGATAAGTCGTACCGCGCGGTACACGGTCCCGAATATATTCGCGTTCCTGCTGTTGTAATCCGCAGGTTTCCCGCCCGGCCCGCCGGCATGAAGCCCCCACTCGGTGTCGTACTGATACACATCCTTCCCTTTGTTGTACGCCGCGAGCAAAGCATTCACCTGCAGTATACGCGAAAGCTTGTTGTGATTCTCTCCGAGCACCGTTTCCTCGAAATTATTATCGACGATGCTGCCGTACCAGTGCGGGCATATGAAATCATAATTTCCGGCCGTCGACTTAAGCAGATAATTCCCCCACATGCGCGAGTTCATGTTCACCGATATCCCGATCTGTCCGGACGGATGCGCCGTCTTCACCGCTTTGCTCACCGCATTGAAATGCCTGATATAATCGTCCGGCGTCGGAAAGGCCTGTCCGTGCGGCCGGTCGGACATGAAGGTGCTTGAATAGGTCTCATTGCCTATTTCCCAATACTTGAACGCATACCCTTTTGAGAGCGAATGCCGTATGCCGCGTACCCAGTCCTCAGGCAGAAGTTTCCTGTTCGCCCCCTGATCCTCGAATTCGAGTACCGTTGTCTCCTGCGGTATCCTGACACGGCCGAGAACCTCGGCGAATTTATCGATGGAATCCTCGAGCTTGAACGGTTCATCACCGACGGCGTATACACGGGTAAGCGGCAGACGCATATCCGCAACGCCGCTCTCCGATCCCGAAGATAGTGTATACGTGCCTTCCTTGTCATAGGGATGTCCGGTCCAGCCGCATACGCGGTGGAACGATACACCGCCGACATTCCTGTTCGCACGGTGAAGCGTCTTTTTCAGATCAGCGGCAATGCGCAGCGTATCGCCCGGCGTCACTCTCAGCGGAAGCGGATCATAGGGCAGCGAATCGTCATCGATCATTCCGGACAGCGCCGCAGCAGCATCGCTTTCCGCGACATCGATATCATCGACCCAGAGCGTTCTCGCCTCCTGCGGTTTCGACGCGGCGGTGAACGATATATAAATGAATGCCGACGATTCGGCGAAGAATTCCAACCCCTCGCTTACGGCGAACGAGTACTGCTTCCATTGCGGGGCGACATTGAACATACCGTTGGGAATGTTTATCTGCGGACCGTCGATGTACGGGTTCACCGATCTGTATGAGCCGAAACGAAATACGGCGGTCCCTGCTGCATCGCTTTTCGCCCAGAACGTCACCGTATATTTCTTTGCCTTCTTCGGCCGTATCGCATTCGCCTGCGGATCGCTTATGACATAGCCGCGCGTGTCCGCGGGATGATGTATCCTGAATGATGTCTTCCCCGTCCGCGCATTCGCGATGTCCGCAATATAGTTCTCCGGGATCTTGAAATCATTCGGACCCCACATCACCCATCCCGCCGGCGGCTTGCCGCTGACATCATCCTCAAATCCGCCGTTCTTAATGAGCGGCTCGGCATGTGTCGCCGCTATACTGAACACCATTGCGACAGCGGCCGATAGAATGGTTTTTTTCATAACAACCTCTCTTTTCAAGACAGTATATACGCTCAGCATTTTTTTACGTCCATGATATTCCGATTATCGTGCATCATATTACGTCTGTCATCGTATCGGATAGCGCCCGTGCTCGTAGACAGTATCGAATACGGCGCAGATATCATCGGGCTTCACCGTCGGCTGTATCGCATGCACCTGATTGAACACAAAACCGCCGCCCGGCGCAAATATGCCGAGCCGCTCTTTCACATGCGCAATGACTTCCGCCGTCGGGCGTTTGCCGAGAATATTCTGCGTATCACAGCCGCCGCCCCAGAACACTATCTTCTTCCCATACTTCTGTTTCAGCACCGCCGGATCCATCCCCCGCGCCGATGTCTGCACCGGGTTGAGGAGATCGACACCCATGGCGACGATATCGTCCATGAGCGGCATTATCGCTCCGCAGGAATGGAGATATAGCTTCAAGTCTGTGTTCGCATGGAGCCAGTCGGAGAAACGTCTGTAATGCGGGGCTATCATCTCGCGGAACGTATCGGGGCTCACGAGAGGATTATCCTGCGCACCGAAATCGTCCGCGCAGACTATGCAGAAAATATATTTCCCGATCGCATCGTTCACGCGCGAAACGCTTTTAATGAGATCGTCGCAGCGCTTGGCAAGCGATGCATGGACCTTCTCAGGCTCGGTCACAAGCGACATGAGGAATTCCGGGTTCGATGAAAAAAAACCGCCGCCGAACCTGCCGGAAAGCGCATAGTCCGTGGACTCATGGAAATTCTTCGTATCGGTTTCAAGCTGACGAAGCGATTCATCCGTAAGCGGAACGCCGGTACCGAACCAATGCATGCCGTCCTCGGAATCGAAGTAGAACGATGAATCGGGCTTTCGGAAGCGGTTCCCCGCGGCGTCGGCGAGCAGCCATTCGTCGCCATGGCGTGTGAGCGGGAGTTCTATCGGGAATTGCACCTCGCATGACGGATAGAGCGGATAGCCGTACCATTTGCGCGCGAACGTTACGCTCGATATCTGAACGACATCGATGTGAAGACGCCGGCGTGTCTCCTCCTCAACGACCGCCAACTGCTGCATCGCATCGTTCGATCGAACTGTTCCGTGAGGAAGGCCCAGATGCTTCTGCACGGCATCATACGCGAGGACATGGATGCCCGATGCGCCGGTGGTTCCGCCGAGATCGATGGGCACACGATCGGCTTCCTCGAAATTGATCGCCTTCTGTACGCGTTCACGGCTGGTCATACTGCGCTCCATGTTCGGACACTCAATCGATACCGCCTATGCGGCTGCATATTCTTTCAGGAACAAAATATTTTCCATCGGGGTTTCATACGGGATGCCGCCGGTGCCGAGGAGAATATTCTTCCGCCCGCGTGCAAGTACAGTGACGGCATCGACTTCCCGCGCGATATCTCCCTTCGTCCCGCTCGTATAGAGCGCCGGGTTGAGATTAACTCGCACGTTCACTTCCGGATGATCTTCCATCGCTGATAGGAAGATATTCCTGTCGGTCTCAGCCGGACAGATGAGGAAATTCGTCCCGGTGGCGAGCATATGCGGGATTATCGGTGCCGTATTGCCGCCGATGATGCAGGGCACCGCTCGCCCGATGATATCACGCGTGCCGCCGATAACGCGCTTTAATGCGGGAAGCTCCACTTCTTTGAACGTATCGGGCGAAAGCAGCGGGGGCGCAGCCGCGGATTCAAAGAACGCTATTCCGACACCGCGATCATGAACGGCGCGAACGAATGCGAGCTGGCCATCGACGATGACATCAAGGAAACGGCGTGTTCTTTCCGGCTCTATCACCGCCGCCATCATGAGCGTTTCCATCCCGATGAGATTTACCGCTATCGAGAACGGTCCGCTTACCGGCATGCGTATGTCCGCTTCGGGGAATAGCTTTTTCAGCCGCTCGGCAACGGTGATGAATGAAGGTATCCTCCCTTCATTCCCGGATATCGGCGTAAGGCCAAGCGCATCTTCGAGCGATGCGAACAGTGGAGCCGTTATCGCAGGGATACCCGTACCGCCGGGATTGTCGATGATGCAGCCGTACGCTTCCGCTTCAAGATTGTATATGTCGATACCGACGACAACCGGCATATGACGATAAAGTTCGTATGCTTTTGCATGTGCCTTGAAAAGAAGTTCAGGATCGCGCGATGCATCCCACGGCGCAGCACCGATAAGCTTCGCCGCGTGTTCATACACGGAAAGCGAGAGCGGTATTTTCATGCGCTGTACACCCCGCCGTTCACATCGATGGTGGCGCCGGTGATGAAGCCGTCGTATTCCGCCGCGAGGAATGCCGCCGCACGGGCAACATCTTCCGGCGTTCCCGCGCGTCCAAGGGGAATGCCGGCGATGGTAGCGTCAGCGCTTTCCTTCGTCGTATGCGTGTTGTGAAAATGGGTGCCGAGAATGAGCCCCGGCGCGAGCGCATTGACGCGCACGCCTTTGGGCGCAAGTTCGTTCGAGAGCGCGCGGGTGAACGTTATCACCGCACCCTTCGCCGTCGAGTAGATGAGCGATCCCGGATGACCGCCCTTCCGCCCTGCGAGCGACGCAAGGTTCACTATCGATGCACCGTTCGCTTTTACAAGATGCGACGCAGCCTCACGCGTAACATATATCATCGAATTGACATTGATGTCCATGATCTTTGCAATGTATGCAGCGTCGGTATCGGCGAGCGTTTTGCGCCCGACGAGATCTCCGGTGTTGTTGATGAGTATATCGATACCGCCAAGGAACGATGAAGCTTCCGAGACAAGGCGCTTTGCTTCCGACTCCTTGGTGAGATCTGCCTGAAAGCTTTTCGCGCGGACGCCCGCTTTTGCCGACGCACACAGTTTCGCTGCGCCTTCGGCGCTGGAGAAATAATGTATCGCAACATGAGCACCCTGACGGATGAGCTCTTCGGATATGGCATAGCCTATCCCTTGCCCTCCGCC
>JBBTBY010000139.1:18619-19646 GCA_038043445.1 Spirochaetota bacterium | reverse complement strand
GCCTTTCGAGCGAGCAGCCGCCGATATTCGCGCGGTTCATGATGACGCTTTCGCCTGCGGAGGCGGTGACGTTCGAGAGATAGGTGAACACGCTGTCGGCAAAGCTGTTTCCGATAGTGAGCACTTTAAGGGGCTTCGCGTCAACGCAAGGAGCGATGAAGGATGCTATGAGCGCCGTACTCATGCGCAGATATCTCCGTATGTGCGGGAATAGCGGGTATGTCATTGCCGTCCTCATTGGTATGCTGATAATGTAGTACGATGTGATGTTTAAAAACTGTCTATTTCGCTTTTTTTACTGACCGTTTCAGCTCTTTCGGACCGACACCGAATTCCTTCCTGAAAAGTCTGAGAAAATGACCGTAGTTCTCGAACCCGGTTTCCGCCGCCGCACCGCGTGATGTATTCCCCTGGCGAATGAGGAGATATGCTTTTCTGAGCCTTCGCGCATTGATGTAGGCGAGCGGGGAATGTCCGGTCACGTGACGGAACACTTTCCGGAAATGCGAATCGCTCATGCCGGCGGATGCCGCAAGATCGGCTATCGATGATACGGCGCACGGGTCGCGGTTTATCGCGG
This sequence comes from Spirochaetota bacterium, assembly GCA_038043445.1. Classification (NCBI taxonomy): domain Bacteria; kingdom Pseudomonadati; phylum Spirochaetota; species Spirochaetota bacterium. Next base: position 19,066 of record JBBTBY010000139.1, on the reverse strand, counting down.
ATATGACATCCCTGAACCCGGCATTGTGCACGGTGTCCCGCCGCACGGCATTCCCCGCGGCAAGGTCGTTCTCGAATTCCCGATACAGCAGGATGAGAAGCGCGTGGATGCGGAAGAGCACCATGTCGCGGGAAAGGGGCGCATCGCCCTCCAGTTCGCGGCATATATCGAGAATCGCATGCTCTACATCTTCGCTGCGGAACCGATACGAGAATACCTGTCCGCCGAGGCTGAATATCCCGGCGATGCGTTCCTGTGTCCCCGAGGACTGCATCATGGGCAGTATGGATTCGTGGATATAGAGAAAAAACGCTTCTGAACACTTTCTGCCGACCGAGTGTGAACGATGCGCATCGTTCCGGTTTATCAGTATGATATCGCCCGTCTTGAACGGGATCGTCTTGCGTTCGATCTGGAATTCAGCGCTTCCGCGGAGCACGAGCCCGA
>JBBTBY010000139.1:0-18609 GCA_038043445.1 Spirochaetota bacterium | reverse complement strand
CGATCTGCAGGCAGTCATGCACATGGAGCTCATGCTGCCGCAGCGGTATCGTGTACTGTACCGCCTTGAACGGATAATAGGGGTCGAAGGTGTTGAGGTCCGGATAACGGTGCGGATCGCTGACGTGTGTGATCAGTGACACTATCGATGTCCGCCGCGGGGCGAGGTCTTCTCAGGATGCCACGCTGCTTTGACCGATGCCCGGTAATCGGAAGGGGTGACGCCCGTCATCTTTTTGAAGAAGCGCGAAAAATAGAATTGATCGGAGAATCCGAACGCATCCCCGATACCGGAGAGCGGATCGCCCGAATGATACAGCGCCTCTTTGATGCGGTCCGCCTTTTCGCGGAGAAAGTATTTTTTCGGCGATTCGCCGAACTGTTCCTTGAACTGTGCCGCGAAATTCTTCGGCTTCTGCCCGCTGTACGATCCGTAATCCGCGAGCGAGAATTCACCGTTCAGGTGCTCGTTCACGTACCTGAAGAACGGCTCGAATCGGCTGAGATCGTCCCGTCGATGCGCGATAAGCGGGAACAGCTCTCCTGAAAAGAGCGAGAGACAGCGAAGTACGTTCGCCCGCGCGGAAAGGATGTCCGGCGCATGTGCCGCATCGGCGGAAAGCCCCGCGATCATCGCCCGGGGCGCATCAGCGGTAAGCGGCCGTGCGTCATGGAACACTTCACAGCCGTTCATCTGCGCGCGGAATTGGAAATAGTATTTATAGAGCGGCTCATTGCCGTGTGCCAGCATGCTGCCGCCGGCGGGGAAGAAGTATGCGTTCCCCGGCGTCATGATCGTGTCCCTGCCGTTGTAGCGAAGACGTCCTCGCCCCTTCAGTATGACATTGATCTCATTGCAGAAACTATGCCTGTCCTCGGAGCGGAAATCCTCGTCCAGCATGACTTTTCCAAAACCGAGAAGCGTTATGTTCATCGAATTAAAGACATCGTTCTCGAACGAACTGAGCCCGACGGTACGGATACGGCTGTTCATGTCCCGCTCTGTGCCAAGGGGCATGCGCATGGAATAATTGTTGTCCTTCGGCATGTATCGATTCTAGTGAGAATGTAAGAAATGTCAATGGAAAAAGTGCAAATACACCGGCGTTCCGTCCATGTACCCGTGCCGGGGATATGAGTACCTTTATCCGCAAGGAGCGCCTATGAAAAAATACTCCATCATACTCGGCAATCTCGGCAATACCTGCGATCGCTTCCTCTCAAGCGGATATAAAGAGTCGCTCGATAAGGACGTCATGCTCGAGCAGGCAGCGTCCATCGACGGTGTGAGCGGCATAGAACTTGTCGGCACGTGGGATGTTACGAAAGAGACCGCGTCCGCTATGAAGAAAAAGCTCGCTTCCCGAAAATTGAAATGCGCATCCATCATCCCTGATCTTTTTTCGCAGAAGCGCTGGGGCAAGGGATCGCTTTCTTCCGCGGACGCATCGATACGCACGCAGGCGCTTGATGAGATGAAAGCGGCCGTCGACATGGCTCACGATATGGAATGCGATATGCTCACCGTATGGCCGGGGCAGGATGGATACGATTACTGCCTTGCGGCAGATTATATGGAAGAACGTCAATGGCTTATCGATGGCGTTCGGACCGCGGCGCAGTATGCAAAGCAAAAGGGCGTACGGCTTGCGCTTGAATACAAGATGAAAGAGCCGCGTACGCATTCGTATCTCGCACGTGCTGCGGATACGCTTCTCGTCGCGATGGAGACAGGCATGGATAATGTCGGCGTTGCCATCGATACGGGGCATGCATTCCTTGCGTATGAGAATGTGGCGGAGTCGATAGCGATACTGTCACGTGCCGGCAAGCTCTATCATATGCATTTTAATGACAATTATAGTTCGTGGGATGATGATATGATAGTCGGCTCCGTGCGGCTCATCGAATATTTCGAGATGATGTTCTGGCTTGAGAAGACAGGATACAATGGCTGGTATTCCATGGACCAGTATCCGTATCGAGAGGACGGCTGCGAGGCGGTGCGATCGAGCGTGCTGTTTGTTCAGCGAATGCAATCCATATTGGAACGCGTGGGAAAGGCTGCTGTTGAGGCGCTGATAAAGAAGCGCGATCCCGTCGCTGTCGCTGCTTTTATCCGGGAGAATCTGATAGCGCACTAGGGCATGAACATGAAAAGGCTCACGACCACCGATGCGACCATGCAGAGGCATATCGGCACTACCCATTTATTGAACGCGTCCTCTTGTGCGGCTTTTTCCGGGCTCGCCTTCGAGAATATCGATGCGCCTAGGAGATGACTGGCCCATGCCGCGACCTGTATCACCATTGCCGTGCACGCTGCGATACGCAGAACGTCCGACGTGAGCGAAGCGACATAGGTGATGAACGGCAGGAGGAACTTTACCGTATACCATGCAGTGAATCCGAAGAATGCCAGATACGCGATGCCGATACCAATGAACGGCTTGATGTCCTTCATGTCCTTCGCTTCTTTGCTGAATCGTATCGGCATCCATATCATCACGGCGAGGAAAAGCAGCGTCTGCGTTATCATCGATGAAATGAACACCGTGTATGCAGAGATGAAGATATTCCCCGTCGAGGCGAAGAATGAGAGGAGAATGCCGATGACAGTGCCTCCGGTAGCCTGCAATGCGCCGAGAAGCCGTGTCGGGTATCCGATCTGATCGATCGCGACTATCATGAGCGCCCAGAGGCAGCCGGCGAAATAGAATATCCCCGCGTCGAGGCCGGAGAGGGGAACGCCGGATTTCCTGATGTAGAGTATCGCAAGGGGCATGACGGCGGATATCCAGAGTATGTGCGACATTCTGAGCGTTCCGTATGCGATGCGTTTCAATCCGGAGAACATGATCTCATCCTTGTGCCGATCGTACATACGCCTTCGGGGATACGCCGACAGAACGCTTGAACAATGCGCTGAAATAGTAGATGGTGCCGAAACCGAGCGTGTTCGCCGTCTCGCCGACGCTTTTCCCGGAACGCAACAGCCGCTTTGCCGAATCGATGCGCATGCGGTTCATATACTGTACGATCGTCGTTCCTGTTTCTGCTTTAAAACGCCTGCACAGTTCGGCGATATGCATGTCCGCGAGTTTCGCGAGCGATGTAAGGGGCATCGCCTCTGCGTGATGCGCTTCGATATGACGTTTCACCCGGCCGATAGGAGTTTCGTCCATCGGCGCTTTCGCGGTGCGTATGACGCGCGCGAGGAGCTCAGCGGAGCGGTGATAGATTATCTCCCGTGCATGCAGGCGGTTCTCCGTGAGCTCTTCGCGTATGTCCTCGAAGATGGCCGCCGTCCGCGGCGACATGCGGAGGCATGCATGTTTTTCATCACCGAGCACGCCTTTCATATCGGCAAGGTGAGCGTCTATCGATTCGATGATACGAACGGGGTCGAATGCGTGATGTGAGTATCGCGGATGTGAAACTGTCGAGTATCTGGCCCTGACGACTTTTTTCCCCGTCTGAACGCCGATCCAATAATAGGACAATACGTTCGATTCGGCCATGAAACAGTGCTCTGCGTTCGGTGCGATGATGAGAAGGTCTTGCGTGCGCACGGGTATCGGTTCTCCCCGCTTCTCTATCTGTATCGCGCCGCTCCCGCCGGTGAAATAAAAGAGCTCGTAGCCGTAGTGATAATGCGGGACAGGATATGAAGTTGCGCCGCCGCTTTCATAGCCGAAGTGGGTGAGGCGGGGATAGTCCTTTCGCGGGAATTCGAAGTGCATCTCTACCATGCGGTGAGGGTATCATGATGGTTATAAAAACGCAAATAATGGTAATATCTGGCAAATACAAGTCATTGGCGGTGATTATTATATCGGCATGGCAGCGATGTGCTACTGCTGGAGCTGCAGCAAGGAGCATCTATGAGAACGATCCCGCTCACTTCTGAATGGTCACTATCATTCGCTCACCCGGGAACGGGGAAGAAGCATAGTATTTCGGCTTCGGTGCCGGGGAATTCCGCGATCGATATCATGCGTGAGAAGATCATCCCGGACCTCTATATCGGTGCGAACACGCTTGCCGCCCAGGATTGGGAGCGTACCGATATTACCTATACGTGCGAATTTACAGCGCCGAAGATCGCATCAGCAGAGCGTCTTGAGATCGTCTTTGAAGGCATTGATACCGTCGCCGATATTTCTGTGAATGGGAAGGCAGTTGCATCGGTAGAGAATATGTATATACCCCATGCCATCGATGTCACCGATGAGGTACGGAGCGGGAAGAACACGCTTACGGTTCATATCAAGAACGTCATCGATTTCGCCGCCGCGCGCATGAAAGCGTGGGGGACGACATCGCTTGAGATGGGCCATTTCTGGGACAAGACGCCGCTCTATGTGAGGAAGGCACAGCATATGTTCGGATGGGACATAGCCCCGCGCATCCTCTTCGGCGGAATATGGCGGCCGGTGTATTTCCGTATCCGCTGCGAAGAGGAGATCCTTCCCGATGATTTCTATCTTGGAACACGTTCTATCAATGCATCGGGCGGTCGGGCCGAGATAGAGATATCGTTCGGATGCTCCATTGCACCCACTGTGAGCGCGGGAAGATATGAGATCGATATCACAGGCGTGTGCGCCGAAAGTACGTTCACCGTCCGTATGAAACTCCTTTCGCCGTACGGCAAATGGTATGCTTCCGTCATGAAGCCGAAACTCTGGTGGCCGGCTGGGTACGGGGAACAGAATGTATACGCTGTTGCCGTGCGGCTTCTGCGCGATGGGAAAGAGGTCGATGCATGGAAGACGCGCGCAGGCCTCCGTGTGCTTACGCTCGATTTCAACTGCGATACCGTCGACACTTCAAAAAGCCGTTTCGGCTTCATCTGTAACGGCGTTCCTATAATGGCTCGCGGGAGCAATTGGGTGCCCGTCGATGCGCTTCACGCATGTGATGAGGAGCGCATCCCGAAGATACTCGGCATGTTCCGCGATACGCACTGTAACATCGTCCGCGTCTGGGGCGGCAGTGTCTATGAGAGCGATACGTTCTACGACCTTTGCGACGACTACGGCATACTTGTCTGGCAGGATTTCATGCTCGGCTGCGCGATGTATCCCCAGCACGAGAAGTTCCGCCGCATCATAGAGGACGAAGCGGCATGCATCATTAAAAAGCTCCGCCATCATCCGTCGATAGCGCTCTGGGCCGGTGATAATGAGATCGATGCCTTTCTCGCGTGGCGATACAGCGTTCCGTCGGTACAGCCCTCGGACAATATCATCTCCCGCCGCGTCCTCAAGGAGGCGGTCGTGCAGTATGATCATTTCCGTTCGTACCTGCCAAGCTCGCCGTTCATACCCGATGTGCTCTATCATGAACGGCGCATGGATGACACCCCGGAGCAGCATCTCTGGGGTCCGCGAGGTTATTTCAAGGCGGATTTCTATGCGAAGAATACCGCGGTGTTCGCGAGCGAGATCGGCTATCACGGCATGCCGGCGAAGAAGAGCATGGAGCGATTCCTCTCGAAAGAGAAGGTGTGGGGATCGTATAACAATAATGAATGGATAATCCATGCAGCGAATTTCGTCGATACGGAAAATTCGTCGATGGGGAAGCGCAACTATCTCATGCGCGATCAGGTCCGCCATCTCTTCGGCGATTCGGTCGACATGGATAATATCGATGATTTCATACTCGCATCGCAGATAACACAGGCGGAGGCGAAGAAATATTTTATCGAGCATTTCCGGTCGCGGAAGCCGAAGAAGACCGGCATCATCTGGTGGAATATGATAGACTGCTGGCCGCAGTTCTCCGACGCGATAGTGGATTATTATTTCGAGAAAAAGATAGCCTATGAGTACATCAAACGCGCGCAGGAGCCGGTGTGTCTCATGGTGAGAGAAGATGGTGTGAAGCGCGAGCTTGTCGCGGTGAACGATACGCTGAAAAAAGCTGCCGGGACATGGAAGGTCATGGATGCGGCGAATACCGCCGTCGCCGCGGGTGACTTCTCCGTCGACGCGAACGGCTCGGCCGTGCTTGGTGATATTCCGAAAGCAGAGGGATTTCTCCACATTGAATGGACGATCGATGGGAAGACATGTTCCAATCATTACGTGAATGTCAATTCCGGCCCGCAGTACACGTTCCGTTCCGAAGTATATGGCGGGCGCGAGGAGCATATCGCCGCGGCATGGGATTTCAGCGAATATCGTACGGTGATGCGATCGCTTATTGATGAAAAGAACGGGATAGAATAACCATCGGCGGTCGCCCGGGAAGGAACAATGAAACACCGACATGTCATTCTCATCATGGCCGATGAAATGGCTCGGAATATTCGAGCGAGACCCCGACGCTTGCGCACATGCTCCGGCATGCGGGGCATCGAACGGTGCTTGCCGGGAAGATGCATTTCCTCGGTCCCGATCAGCTTTATGGCTGCGAAGAACATGTTGACTGGAATTATTCGCCGCCGTATCATACGCGGACGCACTCTGTGAGGTGACCATGAAGAATGCGCCCAATATTCTTTTCCTGTTCAGCGATCAGCACAGCCCGCATATCATCGGATGCGGGGGAAACGCCATAGTCAGAACACCGAATCTTGACCGAATGGCATCGGAGGGCATGTACTTTCGAAACGCTTATTGCCAGAATCCACTGTGCGTTCCCAGCCGCGCATCGCTTCTGTCGGGGCGGCATTCAAAGTCGCTCGGTATCTACGAGAACAAACAGATCATGGAAGCGAACAGCATAACACTGCCGCGCGTTCTTGAGGAGAACGGCTACCGCACCTGTCTTGTCGGAAAGGCGCATTTCAACGGGGAGCAGTTTCATGGTTATCAGCAGCGGCCCTATGGCGATATCTATGGGCAGGCTCATCAACCGGATCCCTGTCGAAAACCTGAATACGGCGCAGCCGGGCTCGGTGGTCTATTGGGGAATACGGGTCCGAGTGAAATACCTATCGCCCTTACACAGACCGAGATATGTGTCGCTGAAAGCGTGAAATGGCTTCAGGTCCATAAATCACTTCATGTCGATCAGCCGTTCTTTCTTTCGGTGAATTTCGACAAACCTCATTTTCCCCTGCGCCCGCCGAAGAAGTACTACGGTCATTACAAAGGGAATGTCTCCCTTCCATCTAGCATGAATGGTCCGGATGAAGTCGTTCCGTTCGTTGCCGAGGCGCGCCGCAGATTCGGCACGAAGGATGCGGATGCTGCGCTCGCTGCGCTCGAATCATATTATGCATGTGTTGAGTGGATCGATGATGCTATCGGCAGGATTCTATCTGCGCTGGATTATCTGGATATGAAAGAAAACACCATAGTAGTTTATACGTCCGATCATGGCGAAATGGGGGATGAGCATCGCATATGGAACAAATCCGTTTTTTATGAGGCATCAGTGCGGGTGCCGATGATGATGCGTTTCCCCGGGCGAATAAAGGCGGGTACGTGCTGTGGGGACGTTGTCGGCCTTATCGATATTTTTCCCACGTTATGCGAACAATGCGGTATTGAAATACCATCGATTTGCGAGGGGGTGTCGTTGAAGGATTGTATACAGAGCGGGAAACCGCTCGGAAGAGAATACTTGTATGCAGAGAGCGCCATGCTCGGCCAGGAAGATCTTGCCGGGTGTATGGTGCGGCACAGGCAATGGAAATATAACTATTACCTCGACGGCACGGAAGAACTTTATGATATTGAGCATGATCCGAATGAAATGGCCGATGTTGCCAAACACAAGGAATATCGTATAATCGCCGATGCCCTTCGTGAAAAGGTGATCGCATTTTGGGATCCGGAGCAACAATATACGCGTTGCCGCGCAACACCGGCAATGGCGCGGGAAAAACATTTTTATCCGTTCTCGAATCAGTTCATGTCCTGCGACGGGACGATCGCCGATGCAAGGCCGTAACAGAAAATTGATGGAGTAATGGTATGACACTTACCGACGCAATGTTCTCACGCGCGTATATCGCTCCCGGCAATAGGGCGCGCATCGATCGGTTCTGCGAACGCGCAGAGCGCGGCGAATCGCTCGTTGTCGGCGCCATCGGAGGATCGATTACCGAGGGCGCGAGCGCAACGGCTCCCGAACGCCGGTATATCGATCGCATCGCAGCGCGATTGAGCGAACGTTTTCCGTCGGCGCAATTCACGATAGCGAACGCCGGTATCGGCGCATCGAACAGCCTCTTTGGTGCGTTCCGCGTACGGAAAGATCTTTTCTCCCGCGAGCCGGATATCATTTTCATCGATTACGCGGTGAACGATGCGACGAATCCCGACGTCGTGCATCCGTATGAGTCGCTTATCCATGCATGCCTTTCCGCGCCGAAGGGACCGCCGGTGATATTATTGTTCATGCTTACCGACAATGGCGCCAACAGACAGGACCTGCAGATCCCCATCGGGCGTCATTACGATCTCCCGATGCTTTCCGTACGTGATGCCGTGTGGCCTGAGATAGAGCAAGGCGCTTTGCGCTGGAGCGATTATTCACCCGATACCGTCCACCCCAATGACGCTGGTCACGACATGATAGCCGATATGGCGCTTCGAGCAATGGTATCTGACGGAAAAACAGCAAAGGTCGCACCGCTGCCGGAGCGTCTGAATGCGGCGTCGGCACAGTTCGATAATGGTTCCATCATCGATGCGAATGTGATGAAGGTGCTTAAGAACAATGGGTGGAAAAAAGGGCCGCATAAGGCGGGATATACGGGGTTTCAGAGCGATACGCCGGGGAGCGAATTTACCGCGGCGGTAGAAGGCAGCTATATCGCAATAGGATACAAGCAGTATCGCGGTGATTTCGGGATTATCGAAGTGATCGTGGATGAAGGATCACCGATCATCCTTGACGGCTATTTCGTACAGGAGCGCATCATCGCCTGGGCGGGCGGGCATACGGTTATCGCGGTGTTGACGGCGGATGCCCCGCGGGGGGGACATACGATACGTGTTCGGCTTACCGAGAGGCGGCATGAGAAAAGCGGCGGGCATCAGTTCGATGTGGGGTATTTTCTCGTATCATAGCGGAGGCGAAGCGCATCTTGCGAAAACCATCCGCTCTGCTACAATCGACGCACCAAAAATAAAGGAGCCGCTATGGACCGCGTTGTTATCCCGTTTCGAGAGAGAATGTTCGATCTTGTCTTCCTTTTCTTTTTCATCATCAACATCTTCTTCATCACCTATATCGTCGACCTTGAACAGCTCGTTATCCCGGCCGTGAAGGGATTCACGTATCCCGTTTGGCCGCCGAAGATATTCGTCGACCTCGTGCACTGGTTTGGAGGCAATTTTGATCCGTTGCTCATGGCGCGTCCTGTCTGGTGGAAGATGACAATATGGATCGATGTGATAATCTTTGGGCCGTTCTACATAGCGGCGCTGTACGCGTTCATACGCGGGCGGGAGTGGATACGCATCCCCGCGTTCATCGCGAGCTCAATGCTCATAACGAACGTGATAATTATTCTCGGGGAGGAAGTGTGCGGTGCGCATGCGACGCCGCATCTCCCGCTCGTGGTTGCGCTGAACCTGCCGTGGCTGCTCTTCCCGATAGCGCTCATCATACGAATGGCATTGAGCGAGCATCCGTTCACGCGGAAGAAATGAAACGCCTGGAACGATACGGGCGATGGGCGATAGTCGTCGGTGCATCGGAAGGCATCGGCGGCGCATATGCCGAATGTTTTGCGGAGGCGAAGCGCGATCTTGTGCTCATCGCGCGGCGAAAGGCCGTCCTCGAACAGCGTGCGCACGAACTTTCATTGCGATACGGCATCGGCGTCCGCACGCTTTCCATCGATATGGGAAAGTCCGGCAGCGCAGAGCACATCGACAAGGCAACAGCATCGCTTGATGTCGGTGTTCTTGTGTACAATGCCGCTCTTTCGCTCATCGGTCCGTTCCTCGATCATCCCCTCGACCGGCATCTCGTTGAGATCGATGTGAATTGCCGATCGCCGCTTTCGCTTGCGCATCGATTCGGGAAACGTTTTGTCAAACAGGGCAGGGGAGCGATAGTGCTCATGTCTTCCATGAGCGCAACGCAAGGGTCGCCTTATATCGCGAACTATGCCGCGACGAAGGCGTATAATCTCGCTCTTGCCGAAGGGCTCTGGTATGAATTCGCTTTGCACGGTGTGGATGTGATCGCATCCTGCGCCGGCGCTACCGATACGCCGAATTTCAGGAAGAGCTCGCCGACATCAGCGATGGGCGCCTTGCCGCCGAAAGTTGTTGCCAATGGAACGCTTCGTATGCTTGGACGAACACCGAGCTATATTCCGGGACGGGTAAATCGCCTGCTTGCATTCATCATGCGGCGAATTCTTCCGCACAAGTTCGCGGTCAATGTCATGGGAAATACACTTTCATCGATGTACGGGATAGCAAAACGTAAAAAAGTCTGATATTCAGGAGCAGCGCCATGGATGTGAACGATCGCGTGCAGAAAGTCATCGACGGCATCGTGTCGCGCGGCAATGAACGCGCACTGCAGGTGGCTGCGTACTGGAAAGGAAAGCTCGTCGTTGATACATGGGCGGGTGATATCGATGCAACATCCGGGAAAAAGATCGACGGCGATACGCTTTTTCCCGTTTTTTCCACGACGAAAGGCATAGCCGCCACCGCGATACATATTCTCGCGGAACGCGGCATCATCTCCTATGATGGACCCATCGCTCAATACTGGCCGGAATTCGGATGTAACGGAAAAGAAAAGATAACGCTTCGACATGTGCTCAGTCATACCGCTGCGCTTCCGCATATGCCCGACTGCAAAAGACCCGAAGAGCTTTCCGATTGGGACCACATGTGCCGGCTTATCGCCGAGCTTACGCCGCTCTGGGCGCCGGGGACGAAGACGCAGTATCATGCCATCACCTATAGCTGGCTTCTCGGCGAAACGGCACGCCGCGCCGACGGCCGCGATTTCGGAACGATAATTCGCGAAGAGATATGCACGCCGCTCGGTTTGGAGAAGTCGTTATTCGTCGGTTTACCGGAAAGCGAGGACGATCGCGTGGCGATACTTGAAGCGAACCCGAATCCTCCTCCGCCTCCCGACCCACCGCCCCCGCCAGATCCTGTCGCCGCACGGGCCATCCCTCCGCTCGTATGTCCTCTGGAATTCTGGATGAACAAGAAATTCGCTCGACGCGGATGCATAGCGGCTTCGAACGGGATCATGACGGCGCGGGCTATCGCGAAACACTATGCTGCGCTCATCGGCGACGTAGACGGGGTGCGGCTTATCCCCGAATCCCGTCTTAAAAAAGCGCTTGAAACGCCGAATACCGGCGAACCGGAGAATGTCGTCCGCGGGCTCGGTTACAGCGTATGGGGAGCGAAGGGCGGTTTCGGGCACGGCGGGGCAGGCGGCTCCACCGGATCGGCTGACCGACGGGCACAGCTTACCATCGGCATGGCGAAGAACCGCATGGGAACCGGTGCGGGTGAATCGAGAACTGCGGGAGAGCAGATCGTGAGCGAAATACGCGCGGCGCTTGGGCTATAGCAGGGCATGCTCTTTTCAGTTAAAAAATGCGATAGACAACGCCCATCGCTATTTCAGCGGCCAGCGGCGAGTTGAAGCTTATATTGATGCCGTTTTCCGGGGTATTGGCACTTGCAGGGATGCTCCATGGCAACGCTATGGTACAGGAAAGCGTCACACAAAACCCATAGGCGATCTTCGCTTCAATGCCCGACCGCACCGCATGTAACAGAGGCGTTTGCTGTATCGGCTTAATATCGCCACCGACACCGTCCGTGCCGGCACCGGCGACGGCGACCGCACCGGCGCTTCCGGCCGACCCGAACATTACCACCTGCCACCCGACATATCCGCGGAGAATATCATGATGATCGCCGAAAAGCAGTGAAATTGGAATAGTGGCGTCGACCGTTGCAGCAAGGCCCGACTTCATTGTCTGTGTTGGAATGTTTGCTCCCGGGGTTGCATTTGATCCGGCATACTGGTTTGTGAAAATGGCGGTGCCGAGGTCAAAGCTGCTGACCCCGAGCCCCCCGCGGAGAGTGACAGCAGTAGACGGGATATTCAATGTAACACCCAGCAACCCCATCGGGGTAATCGATGGGCGTCCGGGCGTGAGCTCACGCGACCAGGGGGTCCATGAAGCGGCGCCGGTAGGCTGTGCGGTGAGGGTGCCAATCGGCCGAAACCACGAATAGACCGGATATTGTATCGCTATCTCGATGCCGATGAGCGGGCGTTCGTCGTAGGCGTATTCCTCAGCGAATATTACAGCGCCGGTAGCGACATTGACGCCCTTGACGGTGATGGTCACACGATCGCCGAATATACCGCCGACAGACGGGTAGACGAAGAAAAAAGCGTCGACGCCGGCGATCTTTCCCGCCTGCTTGACGCTCGCAACATCGATGACGCCGGATGCGGATAGTTCTATCTCGCTCATCGATGCCTTTATTCCCTCATCGCGCGACGCGACAGCGAAACCGACCGTACGCATCGTTCGCTCCATGGACTTTTTCAACGCGGCATCGCCGTATCGGTTCTCTTTATCCTTAAGCACAGCGTAGATGGAAAGCGTTTTGACGCCCGTGCTCAACTTCGTCTTAAGATCGATCCCGAACGGCGTAAGGGCCTTCGCCATCATCGCATCGTTTGCGGCGAAAACGGCACCTGCGCACAGGATTGCGGTGATGAAATTCAATCCGTTGAATATTTTATTTCTCATATTGTTACCCTATTTCACAAAAAAGTATGTCAGGCCGAAATTGAATAATGACCGTGTCGGCAGGATAGTCTGCGTGACATAAAGGCCGGCGGCTTTCGCGTCCAAAATGTAGGAATATTCGGCGAACACAGTAATATCGCGGATCGGCGCGAACTCAATCCCCGCCAAAATCGCCATGCCCGCACCCCCGACGTTCAGAGATCCCCACTCCGACTTGAATACAAGTCCGAACGATTTTAATCCCACCCCGCCATATATTCTGACGATGTCGAGCGGTGAATTGAACCATTCAGCCGGATGCACTTTCACAAAAAGCGGATATACGCTGCTCAGGGTCGTCGATTGCAGTGAATAATGAATTATATTCGTCCCCTGTGGCACCGCAGTTGTTCCGGGGGTAGCGCCAAGAAAATCGCCTTGAACCTGGAACGTAAATCCGATCTCGACAGAAGAAAACCAGCCGGGCATTTGCATGCCGATACCGAGGGCACCACCGAGTAAATGGCCGCTGGTGGCCGGCAATATTGTGTTTCCGGAAGTGTCCCCGAAATAATCGAGAGTTACGCCCGTGGGAAGCCCGTATACCGCAGAGACCCATATCCGTAACGGCGAATAATATTCACCGGAAAGATCGTCTTCCCACGCAACCGTACTTCCTTCCACCGTCGTCAGTTTGATCGATGCCTCAAGCCTGCCTTCCCTCGGAGCAGTAAGCTCAACGGTAAGGAAAGCATCAACACCGAGGAGCTTGCCTATTTTGGATTCGTCAGCGGTTGCGCCACTCGCGGAAAGCTCCTGCTCTTTCAGCAGGATCGCAAGCGCCTGCCGTTCGACAACCGTGTACCCTGCGCGAGCGATGAGCGTAATAAGCCTCGCTTCGAATACCTTGTCGTTTATATCAAAAGCCCCCGTTACCGATACCCGCTTAACGGCGATGGTCTTCACCCCGGAGATATCGGCATGTTTCATGGACCCGGGTACGAAATCGAAAAGACGGCTCATGAGCCTGTCTTCATCGGGCAGCTTTTTTCCGGTCGGTTTTCGATCATCTACCGCGGCGGCACCCGGTTCACGCTTTGCTTCTTCGACGATGCGTTTTATCCTGTCCTTCTGCGCAGTTATCACGCCGAAATTATCGGTCTTTATCCGAACGCTTTTACCGTCGTCGGCGTCCTTCGTTTGGCCATGAATGACATCGCCGTTCTCGAAGATGATCACTTTTTCCGTCTGAGCTGTTAACGGCAGAAGTAGACACAGCAGTACAGCAATTCGTCGCAGCATTGGGGGGCCTCCAACGGTCTGGCTAAAGGGCAGTATATAGGGAGCAATAAAAAACGCAATTGGATCATCGCGCTCTTGACTCAATCGCGCAGAACTTATATAGTGCCGTGATAGAATGGATATGGCGGTGTTCTGTGGAAAACGATAAGTACGATTATTACGGCGAACCCGAGGACGAAGACAGCGTGCATGAGGGATTGCGTGTATCACTCAGGGAGCTTGAAGAACTTCAGGCGAATGTCGAGCGTTCGATAATACATAATGAGGTGCGGGAAGAGGCGTTCATGCCGTGTCTCATCGAAACGGTATTACACGCGGCGTTCAGGTATTTCCCCGAGCTTGCCGAGCGCAGGGAGGAAACGGCACGGTCGCTCGATGCGGCATGCCGCGAATGCGATGTATGGTTCGGCATGATCGAATCGGTTTTCCGGTACTATCTCAATGATCCCGACCGACCGCCTGCCGGTGTCATCGATCATCACCTTCCTTCCGACGATGAGATAATCGCTGAGGTGAACGGTATATTCGATGAGATCAACGCCACGAACGAGCGGCGGGCGGAACTCATCGATGATTTCGTTAACCAGAGGAAGAACGACAGGCATTACGCGGCGTTCCGTTTTGTATTGCACCGGGCCGTAAAAACGGCCGTGAATCGCTTATTCCCCGAGGTGCAGGACCTCGACGCCAACGGCCTGCGCGAACTGGATCATACGCTGTGGGTATTCGCGCTTGAGCTGTCGGATGAAGTGTATGCCGCTGTCGGAAAATACTGTATCGATCCGTACGATGTGTCTGCGGATTAGCGGACGGGATGCGCGCTGGATCGATGCTTTCAAAGTGCCGCGGAGCGATGGTCCCGTTCTATAAGTTTTCTTCGGTGTACAGAGTAAGTTCTATCATCCGTTCAAGCAATTTCGCCGCTTCCTGTCCCATGAAATTATGCAATACCATTTCCTTGCAGAAGAGGCGAAGGATATAACGGATCTTCCGCGACGCCGCTTTTGATGCAAAGATGAAATCACCGTGGGCGCTGTTGATGTATATAAGGTTCTCATCAGCGTCGAATCGCGAACGCCAGAGCTCACCGGGTGCGCGCTGATAGGTATAGCCGGGCAGCCCTTTTTTCGACGCGTCGCCCGCTTTCTCGATGATGGAGTCAGTAACGGTGACAAGCGCTTCGGCGGTAACGGAAACTCCCGCCTGCGCAACGCTCGCTTGTATCGTTGTGATCCCCGGTTCATTCGCTGCGCTGTAGACGATATTCGATGCAATCGTATTGTCTATCGTTCCGCCGCCGTCAGTTATCTTCCATAGGAATGACAGATCGCTGTCTACGGCGATGCCTTTCCTGTCGTACGCGCGTACCGAGAGTGATTTTGTTTCTCCGACGCGGATAATGGCCCGGCGGGGCGACACGGCTGCCTTGTACAGCGGCCCCGGATGTTCAAAGAATTTTTTTTGTTCGTTCTTTTCGGCGGCACTATTCGCAGTTGATCCGACTTCCGTTTCACCCGCGGCTGCGCGGCCGTCATTCGCTTTTTCACCGCCGTATGCCGCAAGCCAATCGTATTCCTCGCGCGGGAGGGCGGTGAACGCATCGCGGAATGCTTTTTCCACTGTTTTCTGTATCGTTTTTGCGGATTCTTCCTCTTCCATGGCACGCTGCTTGCCGACGTACTGCATGAGTTCGCTTTCGAGTGACTCAGCGCTTTCGATAAAAGCCGCGAACGATTCATCACGTATGATGCCGTCTCGTGTCCCCGGCGTGAGATTGAGGTATGGCGCATCAAGGAGGCCTTCGAGCATGCCGCTTGTCCAGGGTTCACGCGCGAATTCATCAAGCCGTGTTATCGCATCAAGTACGCGCGTCCCGTTTCGGTAAAGCCCGACCGCTTTGCCCGTTTCCGCTTTTGTAAGGTAGAGCTCATGGTAGAGCTCGCCTTTCGCCGATGGTTCGGCCTTGAGCGCATGAAGGAGCTGCCCGGAGAACTCGCGCGGTACGACGGGCAGTTCTTTGCGGGAAAGTTTATCGATAATGGTCACTGCTGCGCCTGAACGCTTTATCCTGTCGCGCAGTTCGCTCGCGAGATAATTCTGTATCTTCTCCCCGGAAAGCGACCGTATCCCCGCAAGGAGCGGCGCGATGTACAATTCGGTCCCTTTGGATGGCACGAGCGCACGCTTCGGTGTTATGCTGAACCCCTGATTGTCCTTCTCCATATGCATCTGTGCGGACTTGCCGTTCTCGCCGGTGGACGTCATGGTGAGCCGTTTGCCGATAGTCCAGAAGCTGAGAAGACCGATGCCGAATTCACCCTGCAGTCCTGAGGCACCGTCCTCTTTCAGCTTGCGTTTTATCGAATCGCAAATGTGCGTTGCCACATATTTGAAATTCGGATTTCCTTCTTCATCAGGTGGAATGCCGTTGCCGTCATCAATGATGCGAAGGTAGGTTTCCCCCTTATTCTTCCCGCGCACGATCTGTATATTCGCCGCTTTCGCGTCTATGCTGTTCTCGACGAATTCGGCTATCGCTTTGAGCGGATTGTTCTGTGAGAGCGCGATGATGGTAATGGCGTTCCAGCTGTCGCCGATCTTAAGTTTTCCGACGTCATGCGATTTTTTGGCTTTTGGCATGCGAGGAGTATATCAATTTCTTATCGAATTGGCAAATCTCCAGATAATTAACTGCCGAAAAATCGAAGAGAAGAATTAACCACGAAACACACGAAAAGCACGAAAGTGGAGAGGAAACACAATCTTCATTTTCTCTTCTCTTTTTCGTGTCTTTTCGTTATTTTCGTGGTTCAATCCCCCAGCCGTGTCTTCTCGGCATTTTTCCAGTGATATCAGTAGTGTCTCTATATTCCCTATGCGATAATTAGGGTTTCTTCCATATAAAATAATTCGCTAATCCCTTTTTTCATCCTTCCGACAATAATACAGTAAACCGCTTTGCCGGAGGACTGCCATGGTACTTGACGACATTCGAAAACTTGAGGTTGTCATTGAACACGAGATAACGGTGTACGGCGAGATACTCAATTATGAGCACAAGAAGGTGGCCGTTATCCTGAACAACAAGCTCCAGGATATGGACCTTCTCTGCAATTATCAGACATCGCTCATGGGCAAGGCACGCGAGCTTGCGGCGATGAAAGCGAAGATCGTTGAATCGATAGCCGCCGAGCGCTTTCCGCATCTCCTCGGCAAGGTATCGGTAAGCGATGTGATAAACCGCATCCCCATAGCCAATACGGTAACGCTCGCGGCGAAGCGCCTCGAATTGAACGCGTTGATATATCGCCTCCGCGGCATGAACAAAGTGCTTCCTCGCCTGCTCGAACAGGGGCTTTCGATATTCAGGAATACCCGCGATATGCTCCGCAAAAGCAAGAAGATAGGCTATAACAATAAGGGTGTTGAGGAAGTGTTCCGCGGGCGGCTGACGTCGCTTGTGAGCAGGCATGCATAATTACGATCGTAGCAGAACACGGGGCTGAAGCCCCGTGCACTCTGAAATTACAGTGTGATGGAGTAGATCATGGAAAGTTCATTCATGGGCATAGAGATGAGCAAGCGGGCGCTCCAGCAGTTTCAGACCGCGCTCAATACTACCGGCCATAATATCTCGAACGTATCGACCGAGGGCTATTCGCGGCAGCGCGTCGTCATGCGCACGCTCGAACCGCTCTATGAACCGTCGCTCAATCGCCCGGAAAAAGCGGGGCAGATAGGTCAGGGCATGGAGATAACCGATATTCAGCGCGTACGGGACGAGTTCATCGACAAGCGCATCAATTTCGAGAAGGGCGCGCATGGTTATTGGTCCATGCGCGACCGCTATCTCACGCAGATGGAAGCGGTGCATAATGAGCCGTCCTCCCTGAACCTGAGGAGCGATCTCGACGCATTCTGGGTGGGCTGGCAGGAATTGGCGAACAATCCCACGGAAATGGCGACGCGAAGCGCGCTCGTGGAGAAATCGGACCGCATATCCAACAGCATACGCCATATCTACAGTCAGTTCAAGGACCTCCGCGACAATGCGAACCTCATGATAGAGACGAAGGTCAACCGCATCAACGAGATCGCACATTCGATACGCGATCTGAACGAACGCATACTCAAGTCGCAGGCGATGGGCGATAACCCCAATGATCTCCTCGACCGGCGCGATCTGCTCCTCGAAGAACTTTCATCGATGGCCGATGTCACCATATCGAGCAAGGACCCTGATGAGATGATCGTGTACATCGGCGCCCGTCACCTGGTGCAGGGCGAACTCGTCTCCGAGCTTGCCGTCGACCGCGACGGGGCGAACAGCGGCTACTTTTCCGTACGCTGGAAGATAGACAATGAGCGCACCGAGTTCAAGGGCGGTGAGATGAAAGGGCTCCTTGAGGTGCGCGATAAGGACCTTGTCAACGCGATCAATATGACCGATGCGTTCGCGGCGAACCTTGCCGATTCGGTGAACGAAGTGCATCGCACCGGCTTCGGGCTCAATCATGTCACCGGCATCGATTTCTTTAAGACCATACCGCTCGCTACCGCCGCCAACGGCGATTACGATGTGAACCAGGACGGCAT
>JBBTBY010000138.1 GCA_038043445.1 Spirochaetota bacterium | reverse complement strand
ATCCGGGTGCGCGATATTGTTTTCCGCCGTTCGCGGCAGCAGCGGCCTCGAAAACCACCTCTTTCCATTCAGTGCTGATGGGAAATATCATCTCGTTGGGTTTTGCCATCGCGCTGTACGGTGCAACGGAAAGTATCATCACGAGCTTTGCCTTCGTCTCCTCCGTGCCCTTCACCAGAAAGGATATCCGTATCTTCTCACCGCCGGCGAGTTCCTTTTTCGCTGCACACCAAAGCTGAATATCACTGTCATTCTTCCTGTCCGACGGGGACATTATCACCGCCTGAAGAACTCCCTTTCCGGCCGAATGCTCCGCGTCGGCGACTACCGAGAACGCCGCCTTCGCGTTCTTCGAACTTACAAAATTCTGGACCGCTTCCGACAAGGCGCCGGTGAATTTAAATTCGGACACCGTCCCCCCGAACAGGGACGATGCGGTGAACACCGCAAGAATGACGCTTCGTTTCATAGAACCCTCCACGCGCTGTATTGCCCCCTCGATACCGGGGTGCAGATTCAATCATCACTATATCAGATGGGGGCACTTGTGACTTGTCAAATATTAAGATATATACGGACGCGATTAATCGCTCCGCCGCCATTCTCAGTGCCTCTTGCGCTCAGCGGGATTCTGTGATACGTTCATCGCTCAAAATCATCGAGGTCATTGCCGTGCTTGAAAAGCTCGCCGCCGTTGAACGGCGCTATAATGAGATAATCGCTGTGCTTTCCGATGCAGCCACCGCCGAGGACTCGCGAAAAGTGCAGGCTTTGATGAAGGAAAAATCCGAGCTTGAGGACATCGTCATACAGTACCGCGCCATAAAAAGCGTGGACGCGGAGATAGCAGGCGCCGGATCCGTGCTTGCCGGAGAAAACGATGCCGAGCTCAAGAACATGGCCGAGGAAGAGCTCATCGCCCTCAGGTCGCGCCGGACAAAACTGTTCGAGGAAGTGCAATTCCTCCTTATCCCGAAGGACAAGAACGACGGGAAGAACATCATCGTTGAGATACGCGGCGGCACCGGCGGCGAGGAATCGGCGCTCTTTGCGGCCGATCTCTTCCGCATGTACGCACGCTACGCCGAACGCAAAGGGTTCACGGTCGAGGTCATCGACCGCAATGTCACCGAGATCGGCGGGCTCAAGGAGATCGTGTTCTCCGTGACCGGCAAGGACGTCTACAAGCATCTCAAATTCGAGAGCGGAACGCATCGCGTACAGCGCGTGCCGAAGACCGAGGCGCAGGGGCGCATACACACGTCTGCCGCCACGGTCGCCGTGCTCGCCGAAGCGGAAGAGACCGATATCGTCGTCCGTACCGAGGACCTTCGCATCGATGTCATGCGTTCGGGCGGCGCCGGCGGCCAGCACGTGAACAAGACGGAGTCCGCGGTGCGCATGACGCATATTCCCACGGGCATCGTCGTGCTCTGTCAGGACCAGAAAAGCCAGATCAAGAACCGCGCACGGGCGATGGCAGTGATGCGGGCGAAACTTTTCGAGAAGGAAGAGAGCGAACGCAAGGCGAAGGAAGCATCGGACCGCAAGTCGCAGGTCGGCAGCGGCGACCGCTCGGAGAAGATCCGCACCTACAATTTCCCGCAGAACCGCGTGACCGATCACCGCATCGATTTTACCGCACATAATCTCGACATAATGCTCGACGGTGCGCTCGACGATCTCATCGATGCGCTCCTTGCCGACGAACGCGCACGCCTCCTCGCCGAATACGGCACGTCGCGTTAGCGCACGCAACCGTTATACGCGTTTCTTCATGACGACGGCGCTCTTCCCCGCACCGTAATAATCCTTCCTCTTCGCTATTTCCGCGAAGCCGCATCGCCCGTAGAATTCCCGCGCAGTCGTATTATCGTCCGCCACTTCAAGGAAGAATGCATCCACTCCGCGCGATGCCGCCTCACGCATGAACGCATCGATAAGCCCCTTGCCGACACCGGTACGCCGATCATCCGCGCGCACCGCGATATCGAATATCTCCGATTCCGGCGGCATGAACCGTGCACTCAGATAGCCGACGATCTTTGCCCCAGCCGTCGCGATGAGTAATAGATGATCAGGGTCATTCATCGAAGCGACGATGTTCTCGCGCGAAACATGTATCTCGGGAACAGCACCGACGAACTCGATCACCGCATCGGCATCTTCGGCGCGTATCGGTCGGAATGATGGGAATGGGAAGGAGTTTTCCTTCGCCGTCATCGCCTCCTCCCGTTGCGGCTGCGCCGCCTGGTATCAGTGAGCGCACAGCAAGTGCGCGAACATGCGCTTTACAGACGCACGCTGTACCCGCAAGTATAACACCCGCCGAATTCCTGTCAATTTCATTGTTTATACGTGGCCGTGAACGGCCACTACACCTGCAAGTAAGAACGCGCTTCACCGTAAACGGTTCGCGCTTTCGTTCACACAAACATTCTCCCATACAATACTATTCCCCGTAAGCCGATGGCCTTCAGGGCTGCGCTCAGTAAGCTCATTTTCACAGCGTGAGTGTTTTTTCGGAATACTGGAATTACAGGTCGGCTGACATGAAACGACCCTGAGTACACGCCTCGCGCCACAGGGGATCGTTCATCGCCCTTGCGTACGATCCCCCACCACAGTATACTTACATCAGTCCGCAAGGAGCCCGATATGCTGCCCTATATCATGACCGCTTTCGAGAACGCATCACCCTTGGAATGGGATTCCGATGAGACATCGGTAACGCTCAAACCGCTCTACGATCATGAGCGCGGCACGGGCAACAGACAGCTCACGCATTGGCATGTGAAGCTCTGCGCGAAAACGGGCACCGTGCTCACCCTCTTCATCCCTCCTGCAGAGAACATCTACGGCGGCAAACGCGTGAACGCATTCGTACCGCGCATCGCAAGTGTCTACTCCGCCGACGGAAAGACATGGACACCGTTCATATTCGAACGCGATACGGACGGTTCTCTCGCAGCGCGCATCACCATGCCTGCCGATGAAGTGTTCATCGCACGAGCAGTACCCTATACGACGGCACATCTCTCCTCGCTCGTGAGCCGCATTCAAAGCGACAAACGCGTATCGATACAAAGCATCGGGCAAAGCGTCGAAGGGCGAGATATCCCCATGATCACGCTCAGGGGCGGCACGAAAAGCATACTCGTCCGCGGACGGGCGCATCCGTGGGAAAGCGGCGGCAGCCACTTCATCGACGGTATCATCGAAGAAGCGCTCAGGTCCCCCGACGTGCTCGCTTCCGCGACCGTTCACATACTGCCGATGGCCGGCATCGACGGTGTCGTCCGCGGCACGACGCGCTTCAATGGCAATGGTCTCGATCTCAATCGCGGTTTCGGGAAAGAACACCGTTTCGCGGATGGAGCGCCGGAAAATCTTGCGCTGATGCGCTGGATCGAAGAGCGTGCACGCGCGAACGAACTCCCGGTGTTCGCCATGGATCTCCACGATGATGATTACGGCAACATCCATGTCGGCGAGACCGGAAAGGATGCCGCGTTCGACGCACGCATGAAGACGCTCGATGCGCTCATGCGAAAATACACCTACTATACTGAAGGACTCGCGACCGGTATAAGCAACGGAACGTTCGGCGCGGGACTGAAAGCGATGTTCGGTTTCGATGCGGTCATCTATGAGCTCAACACGAACTGGCTTCCCGCGGTGAACGCAGTACCGCTCGATACCACCTGGCGGGAATTCGGTGCGCGTTTCGCCGCCATGCTCCCCGAGCTTATGAGAGAGGCATATCGATAGCAGATCGCAGAGCGTACGCGATCAAAAACGATATCACTTGCGGAACCGCTGGAAAAGCCCGGCTATCTTCTTTCGAAATGCCCATATCACGAACCCGATGCCGAAAAGCAGGGCCAACAGCGGCAAATACGCGATAATGCCGTAGAGGATGAAGAAGAAACCGTTCACGATCCCGGTGAATGCATTGCGATAATCCGGTATCTGTATACGTTCGGGATTTTCCGGTCCTGATAGCGATATCGTTACCTTCGCCCAAGCGACGGCATCCTCGACCTTCCACTGCTCATGGTCCGCGGCATCGAGCGCATCTTCGCTGCGGGAAAGCGATGCCTCACGCGAATCCCATGCGGTGTTCGTCAGCGGCACCTGCATGGATGCGATATTCCTGCGCTGCATACGAATGGTCTCGCGGCGCGACTTGCGTGCGGAAAGCGCCATCGTCTCGGTATGATCGACGGTCTCTATGGATTCGGATATGAGCGCGCCCACGGCGTCAAGATCGACAAGTACATCGTAGAGCCGTGCGGCATACACCGCTATCTCAGCGTTCATCGACTCTGCATCCTCGCCGCTCGCGTTCTCGCTCTTCACATAGCCGTACTTGCTTATGATGCCGATGAGCGTCTTGCGCGATACGGCGAACGTTTTCGTCCGATAAGAAAGATGCGCCGTGTATTCAAGATAGCGTCCGTCGGCCTTTGCGTTCGGTGTGTAGAAGAACGATATACCCTCTTTCCTTCCGGCGGCATCCTTGCTTTTCCCCTTGTCATCCCTGGATAGTTCGCTTTTTTTCGAGCTGACAATGTCGGAATCATCCGCCTTCTGCTCTTCGGCGTTCACCGACGGTGCGGATGACTTATCCATTGCTGCACCCAGGGGCTCACTTCGAGAACAGCCGAAAACGGTGATGAGGAAGATGGCCGAGAATGACACGATGACATGCTTCATACTACACTCCCCGCGGATCACCCGATGCATACGCATGCGGATGCGTCCGACATAATTATTATACTCCCGTGAACGAAAACCACAACAGACCGGTAGACCCCAAATCCTCACATAAGGATAAAGAGAAACCACGGAGATCACGGAGAAAATGCCGAGAAAGAACGGAAGGGCAGCTGAACATTTTCACCCGAAAGATGATACCTGCTGCGCATTGTCCTCCATACGCTTCATTGCATTCTCATACATTCTCTGTGCCCTCCGTGGTTTTATTTTCTTACGTGATGATTCGGGTAGACGCCGCCAACATGCCTCGATCGCCATTGACGGTTCACGTTCACGGCACAATACTGTAACGTATGGCAGTACAGAAAGTAACAGACACCCCATTCGCGTGCGTTGACCTTTCATCGGGATGCCATATACTATCGACGATCGCCCGTTCATCCGCAAAGGAGCATCCCATGGCCGCAAGAACGATAGTACTCGTCGTCGCACCGAAGAATTTCCGCGATGAAGAATATTTCGAGCCGAAAAAGATATTCCTGGCCGCGGGGCACAAGGTGGTCACCGCCTCGTCGGGATTGAGCCCGGCGCAGGGCAAGCTCGGCGGCACCGCCGACATCGATCTTCTCTTCACGGAGATCGATGCGACCAAATTCGATATCGTCGTCTTCGTCGGCGGCCCCGGCGTCGTCGTGTACTGGGACGACTGGCGTGCGCAGGCGCTTGCGAAGCTTTTTATCGAGAACGGAAAACCGGTGGCGGCCATATGCTCGGCGCCGGTCATTCTTGCGAAAGCGGGCGTTCTCAACGGACGCCGTGCGACATGTTTCCCCGGCGATGCGGACAAATTGAAAGCGGCAGGCGCGATCGTCAGCGAAAAGAGCGTCGAGGTCGACGGAAGCATCATCACCGGCAACGGCCCCGAGGCATCAAAAGAGTTCGGCAAGGCCATCGTCGATTACCTGGCATCGCATTGAAGCGACCCATTATGCGCGCGAAGAAAAGCCACAGCTTCATACGCATCGTTTTTGACCGCTATCGCCGGAGCGTAAGCGGCATGTTCGCCCTTGTCATGGTGGCGGCATTCATACTCCTCGCCGTGTTCGCACCGATCATCGCCAATGACAGACCGATATTCCTCGCAGCTGATGGCAAACTGTATGTGCCCGCGCTCATCAAGCATCGCGACCTGTCGGGCGTGAACGATATCCGCACGTATGTGAAGGAGCATTCGGGGTTCGCGATCTTCCCTCCCCTGTCGATATCCCCGTACACCACCGATCTTTCGATGCGCCTCATGCCGCCGTCATTGAACCATCCCCTGGGCACCGACGAACTCGGGCGCGATGTGTTCGCCCGCATGATACACGGCATGACCGTATCGCTCTCGGTGGGCATCGTGGCGACGTTCCTTTCCATCGTCCTCGGCGTGTTCTTCGGCGCGCTCGCCGGCTATTTCGGCGGATGGGTCGATGCGGTCATCTCCCGCATGATAGAGGTGATCATCTGTTTCCCCCGTTTCTTCATCTTCCTCGCCATCATCGCCATGTTCAAGCCCGACATCATACTCGTCATGCTCGTGATAGGGTTCTTCGACTGGCCGGGGATAGCGCGCCTCGTCCGCGGCGAAGTGCTCGCGATAAAAAAAATGGAATATGTGGAGGCGGCACGCGTCATCGGTGCTGGCGATGCGTCCATCATCCTCAGGCACATACTCCCCAATGCGATAACCCCGGTGCTGGTAACGCTCGCCTTCGGCATAGCCGGCGCCATTCTCGCGGAAGCGAGCTTGAGCTTTCTCGGCATGGGCGTTCAGCCGCCGCTCGCAAGCTGGGGCCAGATAATGGAAAAAGCGCAGAACGATCTCTCGAACTGGTGGCTCTTCACCTTCCCCGGCATGGCCATATTCTACACGACAATAGCATTCACCATGATGGGCGAGGCGCTACGCAATGCGCTCGATGTGAAAAGCGATCTCTGAGCCCGCCCGTACGGCATCAGCCTCAAGAACCGGTGCACTTCTTACTTGGCAAGCGTACTTTTCATGCGTATGCCATTAGCAAAATATATCCCGGAGGGAGAATCGGGAAGGATATCGTACGTATAGCGAGCACGATACGGCACGAGCTCGGTTTTAATGATCCTTCTCCCCTCGAGCATGTCGCCGCAGGCATAGGTGCCGATGGCCCGGCCGGCCGCAGTCGGATGACCGGGTGATATCTCGAGCATGGTACCGTCATCCAGTTCCACGCGGCAGATACGATGGTCAACTGCCAATACCTTTGATACCGCGATTATCCGCGCCTCTTTTCCGTTATCACTGATAACAGTATCGCCGATGCAAAGCACATGTATTGCCGCAGGTCCAATGGGTGTTGTGATACGCGTGTCCGGCGAATTGCATTTATTGTACCGCTGCGGGTCGGTCAACGTCGCGCCTTCGGTGAGCCTGCCGCTTTGCCAGACATGCCACTTCCCCTTCACCTCTCCTTTCACGCCCCAATACACATATCCGCCATCCGGGGGGCATGGCCCGCTGAAACTCACCAGCGTCAAAAGGCTCGCATTCTTCATTCCATATTTTGCCGCGATAATTGCCACAACTTTATTCTGCAGCTCCTTTGATCTCACCATGACCCGGCCGGGTATCTTTTCCGGATATTGAAGCGCGCTGTCATCATATCCGGCCTCATTCGTTTCAACGAACGGGGTCGGTTTCGGGTTGTTCGTTTGAAGCGGCTTCGGGGGCGCGGCTGAAGGCTCAAAGCCGGACAGTATGAACGGCGATGAGCTGCCGACGAGATGGAATTTCCCTTTCTGCCCTTTCGTGAGCGTTCTGAATTGTATCAGAAAAGCCCGCTCTTTTACCGACACGACCACTTCGGTCATGGCCGGCGGCAGTTTTCCCGCAATGACCTGCTCAACAGCGACATGAAGAACGATCTCGACAAGGATGTCCGGCCTTCCCATCAATGGATTCGTACGACGATCCCATATCTCCTCCCGGGCAGTGATAGTCCCTGAAACGGCAAGATCGGGAGCGCCCACGGCATGCACCGCATCCGTCCGCGAATTGGTTTGGCCCGAAGCGATCAGCTGAAGGGCAGACAGCGACAGTACTATCCATCGGACGAAAAAGGCGGGGACAAAACTTCTTGCAACCTTCATTTCACAACTGTAACCCGGGCCAATGTCCCTGTCAAGTAGATCACCGCACGCAGGCGCCGGGGACCGAACTTTCTTGACATAATCGCCAATAGGAATATAGTGTATCCATCTTTTTTGCACCATGGATTGCTGACTATGGACTTGAAATTGACGGATGTTGCCCGTCTCTTGAACCTGAACACATCAGCGATACACCGATATATTCGCAGGAAAAGCATCCCTGCGTACCGCATCAACCATCAATACCGCTTCAACCGCGCGGAGATAGTGGAGTGGGCGCTCAATAACCGCATACCGATGAACACGGCGCTTACCGCGCTCACCGTCGGCACGATACCGGTCGACATCGCCGAGCTCACGCGCCGCGGCGGCGTCTATCACCACGTCGCGGGCACCACGCCGCGCGATGTCATCAATGCCGCGGTGGGAATGATGACGCTCCCGGCGGGCATAGACAAGGAGATGATAGCATCACAGCTTATCGAGCGCGAGGAGATACAGCCGACGGCCATCGGGAACGGCATTGCGCTCCCGCATCCGAAAAGCCCCGTGATGACCGATGCCGCGAGCGAACGCATCGCCTTCTTCATGCTGTCCGCCCCCGTCGATTTCAGGGCCGCCGACCGCGTTCCTGTCCATGTGCTTTGCGTCATATTGAGCGCGAACCAGAACCGCCATCTTGAAATGCTCTCGAAGACGGCGCACCTGTGCCTTGACAGCACATTCGCCGGCCTCCTGAAACGCGCATCATCGCCGGCCACCATACTCGAGTATATCGAGACCGCATCAAAAAAATGGAAAGCGGCATGATACACGTATCGATCGGCACAGGCATCATACTGCTCGGCGGTATCATATCGCTTCTGTGCGCCCCTCGTGCGCGAGGCGTCATCACCGCCATCGGGGTGGGCATCGGGAGCGTTCTCATCGGGTACGTATCAATACGCGTGCTCTGCCTTGGCATTCCCCCCACGGCAGCCGTATCGCTTCCCTTCCCCATAGGGAACGCCGTCTTTTCGCTCGATGCGCTCTCCGCGTTCTTCGCGCTTCTCATCGCCGTCGCCGGTACGCTCACATCGTTCTACGCGATCGGCTATACGAACGCATACGACGACCGGAGGGGACACTTTTTCTTCTTCGCGCTCCTCATCGCATCGATGTTCGCCGTCGTCACCTGCCGTCATGCGGTCGCCTTTCTCGTCTGCTGGGAACTCATGACGATAGCGAGCTTCTTCGCGATACTGTTCGACACCGAGAACGAGACCGTCCTCAAGGCGGCGGTCGAATATCTCATCGCAATGCATATCGGCGTTCTTTTTCTCATGAGCGCTTTCCTCCTTTCATGGAAGGCATGCGGATCGATGGATATGGCATCGTTCTCGGCGTGTTTTGCGGCGGGGGATCTCAAGAACATCGTCTTCATCCTCTTTTTTGCAGGCTTCGCCGTGAAAGCGGGGCTCATGCCGGTGCATACCTGGCTCCCGACCGCTCACAGCGCGGCACCATCGCATGTTTCCGCGCTCATGTCGGGCGTCATGATAAAGCTCGGCATCTACGGGATATTCCGAACACTGGCATCCGTGGGACTCCCCTCCGCGTGGGTATCGTGGGGGTTCATCGCCATTGCAGCCGTTACCGCGCTTGTCGGCATTGCCTATGCGCTCGCGCAAAGCGATATCAAACGCCTCCTTGCGTACAGCAGCGTCGAGAATATCGGCATTATCGGCATGGGCATGGCGCTCGGCATGCTGGGCATGACCTACGGCAATACGCCCATGGCCGCAGCTGGGTTCGCCGGCGCGCTCATACACACCATCAATCATTCATTCTTCAAAACGCTCCTCTTCTCCGCAGCCGGCGCCGTCTACGTGCGCACACATACGCGCGATATGGAACAACTCGGCGGTCTTGCGAAAATAATGCCGTTCACGGCCGTATGCTTCCTCGCAGGCTCGATCGCTATTTCGGGGCTGCCGCTCTTCAACGGCTTTATCGGGGAGTTCCTCATCTATCGCTCCATCATTCACGGCATACCGTCATCAGCCGGCACATCGCTCGTCTTCATCCTGCTCTTCGCATTGCTCGCCTTCGTCGGCGCCATGGCGATAATATGCTTCACCAAGGCGTTCAGCATCATGTTCCAGGGGCTGCCGCGCACGGATGCGGCGAAACACGCGAGCGAAGTCTCGCCGGTCATGCTCGTCCCGATGGGGCTCTTCTCGATACTCTGCATTATCATCGGCGTATTCCCTGAGCCGGTGCTCTCCGTCGTCAGCGCCCCGCTTACGCTCTATCTCGATGCGCGCGTGTTCATAAGCGGTGTGATACCGATATTCGGAACGATATCGCTTATGCTCGGCATATGTGCGGCGCTCATCGGCATACTCGCCGCCGTCCGCGTGATGCTCCTTCGCGGACGCACGGTTTCACGGACAAAAACGTGGGATTGCGGTTATACCGCCCCCACCCCCCGCATGCAATACACGGGTTCATCCTTCGTAGCGCCGTTCATTGCGATGACACGGATATTCTCCGGGATAACGACCTTCGTAAGGAAGCCCGAGGGCTTTTTTCCCGCACACGCCTCGTTCCGCACGAAACGCCGCGACATCCTTGACCGGCGCGCGATAAAACCGTTCACCGCGCTGGTGCGCCGTACGCTCGATCGTTTTTCCTGGATACAGAGCGGCAGCACGCAGCAGTACATACTGTTCGGTGTCATCTTCCTCTGCATCATGCTCGTCTGCGCGGTCGGTATACGATGGTAAAAGCGGCGCTCTATCTCTTTTTCATCGGCGTCATGCCGTTCATCGTCATCGGCGTCATCAATCGCGTGAAATCGATATGGTCCGGGCGCAAAGGCCCGCCGATACTGCAGCTGTTCCATGACACCGTGAAGCTCCTCCGCAAAGGCGAAGTGATAAGCACGGCTGCATCGTTCGTGTTCACGCTCGCGCCCCTCGTGAATCTGGCTGCAGTGCTCACCGCAGCGCTCCTCCTGCCGCTCGGTACCGCATCGATAATTTCCTTCAGCGGCGACATCGTGCTCTTCTGCTATCTCATGGGCCTCGGCCGCTTCTTCGCCATCATCGGCGCCATGGATGTCGGATCGAGCTTCGAGGGCATGGGCGCAAGCCGCGAAGCGACGTTCTCGGCCATCGCCGAGATAGGGTTCTTTGCCGTGCTCGGAACGCTCCTCCTCGCAACGGGGATGACATCGTTCTCTTCCATAACGACCACGCTCATACGCAACACGCCGGAAGGCATATTCTTCATCGGCATCATCTCCCTCGCGCTGTTCCTCCTCATGCTCATCGAGCTCTCGCGCATACCGGTGGACGATCCGAACACCCACCTTGAGCTCACGATGATACACGAAGTGATGCTGCTCGACAATGCGGGCGTCAATCTCGCAATCGCCCTCTATGCACGCTACGTGAAACTCGTGCTCCTCTGCGCCGTCATCGCCGCGCTTATCGTCCCGCCGCATCTTGTCGTGCACGTGTATGTCGCGGCGTTCACCGGCGTCATCCTCGCTGTCGGCATCGCGATCGGCCTCGTCGAATCGTTCATGGCACGGCTGCGCATGACGCATGTACCGCAGTTCATTTTCCTTGTCACCGCGCTCGCCGTGCTCGCCGGCATCATGCTCACGGTGTTCAGGGGCGCACAATGACAAGCGCCGTGCTCATCATGCTCTTCGCCATGACGCTCATCTATACGTCCGTGGTAAGCCGCATCGAAGCGTATATCAAGATGATATCCGCGCAGGGATTCCTGCTCTTCCTCATCGCGATCACCGACATCATAAGCGACGGACAATTACGCTCGACAGGCACGATGATAATCGCCGTCGAAACGCTCGGGCTCAAAACGCTGCTCATCCCCTGGTACATGATGCGCGTCATACGCGAGAACGAGATAACGCGCGAGGGCGAGCCGTATGTGCCGCATTTCGCATCGCTTATCGTCGTAACGCTCATCTGCGTCATCGGCATACTCCCGTTCGCGCTCATGGACGGACCGCCGCCGCTCTTCTTCGGCGCCGCGTTCGCCGCCGTCGGCACGGGGTTCTTCATCATCATCTCGAGGAAAAGCCTCATCTCGCATGTCAACGGCTATATCATCATCGAGAACGGCATCTTCCTCCTCTCGCTCGGCGTCGCCAAGGACATGCCGTTCATCGTAAGCATGGGCGTATCGCTCGATATCTTCCTCGGCATATTCCTCGCCGGCGTCTTCGTCAAACGCATCAAGGGGACATTCGATAAGGACCATATCGATTCGCTCACGGACCTGAAGGATTGACGATGATAGCTGTCATACTGATATTCCCTGTGATAGCAGCGGCCGTCGCGTTCGCGTTCAAACGGCAGACGCTCGATCGCGCTCTCATGCTGGCGTACGCGATCGTGCATGCGTCCGCGACCGTCCTTCTCATCCTCGATCCGTCGGGCATACCGTTCCTCTCGAACGAATGGACGCCCTATTTCCGCACCGATGCCCTCGGCATACTCTTCCTCGCCGTGCTCTCCGTCGTCTATCTGGGCACCGCACTCTACAGCATGGATTTCCTCTCCCATGCGAACGCCGGTAAATGGAACACCTATTATTCGATGTTCATCATGCTGTTCGTGGGCGCCATGAGCGCGAGCATACTTACCACGCATCTGGGCGTGTACTGGATATGCGTCGAAGCATCGACCTTGACGAGCGCCGCACTCGTCTATTTCTACCGCACGCGCACATCGCTCGAGGCGACTTGGAAATATCTTTTCATCTGTTCCATCGGCATTGCACTCGCATTCATCGGCATCATACTGCTCTCGGCGGCGAATCTCAGGACGAATTCGCTTTTCTTCAGCGACCTGTACGCCGACGCATCGTCCTTTCCGCGGCTCACGCTCTCGCTGTCATTCGCCTTTCTCGTCGTCGGATTCGGGACGAAGATGGGCCTTGCACCCATGCACAATTGGCTGCCGGACGCGCATGCAGAAGCCCCCGCACCCGTCTCCGCCCTCCTCTCGGCGACGCTGCTCAATACCGCGTTCATCGGCATTCTCCGCATGAAAAAACTTGCCGATCTCGCCCATCTCGAACGCTTTGCCTCGATGATGCTTTTCACGATGGGCTTCCTCTCGCTCTTTGTAAGCGCGGTCTTCATCATCCGGTCAAGGAATTTCAAGCGCATGCTCGCCTATTCATCGGTGGAGCACATGGGCATACTCGCCATAGCACTTGCCACCGGCGGCGGCGCCCTCATCGCGATGTTCCTCCATATCATAGGACACTCGCTCGCAAAGGCATCATACTTCCTCACAGCGGGCACGATATACGATACCTACGGCACGAAGAACATCAATGAAGTATCGGGCGTCGTAAAACGCTCGCCAGTGACCGGCTGGCTCTGGATACTGTCATTCGTCGCCGCCGCCGCCTTCCCTCCGTTCTCCACGTTCATCAGCGAATTCCTGATAATAAAAGAGCTCTTCTCCCGCCATATCGTCTTCACCCTGCTGTTCTTCGCACTGCTCACCGCGATACTGTTCGGCATTGCCTCGAAGACGCTCGCCATGGCGTTCGGGAAAAGCGATGAAAAGCCCGTGCGCACGCCCGTCGCCCGCTATGCACCGCAGATAGTCTTCCTGACCATTATCGCCGTGCTCGGGCTCTATCTCCCTCCGCCGCTCCATGACATGCTCGCCAATGCCGCTCAATGG
>JBBTBY010000137.1:24038-38088 GCA_038043445.1 Spirochaetota bacterium | reverse complement strand
TTTTCCAAACAAGGCTGTATACCATCTTTCCCGTCTAGATCATCGTGCTTCTCTGTGCGCTCGGACTGCGAAATCGATCACCGCGTGAAAAAATGTACGCCCTCCCTGTCGCGCTTATGGTCGCCGCTGCGTATTTCTTCATCTATCTTATCACGCCGAATGATCTCAAATGGCAAGTGAAATTCTCGCTCGACCGGCTTATCTTCCACTTCTATCCGTTCGTGCTGTTCGCCATCCTGTTCTCCCTGGGCGATGGGCTGGAACATCTTCAGGGGACGCGATCCCGCTGAAATGACTCATTCGTAATAGTACACGCTCAACCTGCCGGCGTTGCCGACATCGCTGAATCCAACGTACAGCTTCCCCTGTCCATTCGCGATGCAGGGGGACATCACCGGTCCTGCGAATCCGCGTGCACCTGCTGGGGCCCATGCGCTTCCGTCGTATCTCATCACCGTAACGACATTGCCGTTGAGCGTTTCGCGGAACACGATATACGGCGTGCCGGAGGCATCGGCTGTTATCCTGAGTGACCCCGCATTCGTATTGAGCGCCGTCGTCCCCACCGCGCTCCATGCCGCAGTGACGAATTTCCTGACCGTCGGCTTCGATGTGCTGTCGAGATAGGACATATACGGAGTGCCGCCCGCATCCAAGGCAATGTCGGGCGCAAAACCCTGCGCTACCCCGGTCGATCTATTCGACCAGCCGCCGTTCGTATACCAATAGCTGTTC
Organism: Spirochaetota bacterium; assembly: GCA_038043445.1. Taxonomy (NCBI): domain Bacteria; kingdom Pseudomonadati; phylum Spirochaetota; species Spirochaetota bacterium. Next base: position 37,353 of record JBBTBY010000137.1, on the reverse strand, counting down.
GGGAAATCGAATGTGCTGAATTCCTCATACACAACGAAGGGGAATTTATTCGGGGGTGTTGATCCCGACAGAACAACGATGCGCGGGAATATGGCCTGATTCCCGACGGCAGCCCCCACCAAACCCCAAAGCCCCGTTCCGGTATTGTAAGCAGTAACGAGGAACTGTCCCGACGCAGAACTCCTGTACGCAATGTATGGCGAGCCGTTGAACAACGCGAGCGATGTGCTGAAAGCGGCCGAAGATGCCACCACCGGCTGCGTCCCGACGGCAGCCCAGCTCGATCCATCCCATTTCCGGCAACGATGCGCCCCGGCTGCATCCGTATACACGATGAACACATTATCCGAGCCGTCTATACCGATGGCGGTCTCTTTCACCGCAGCGCCGGATATACCTGCGGGCCCGACGGTATTCCAGCTTGAATTCGCGTATCGCTTCACGATGACATCCGTGCCCGCTCCACCGTCGGCGTATATCACGTACGGGATCCCGGCACTGTCCACGGCAATATTGATATTCGTTGCCGCGCCTGTCGAGAGGCTTGTCCCGAGCGGCCACCAGAGATGCACGCGATCCGGATTTGCCGGATCAAAGGGGTTCGTATGCTCTTTCGGTGAGAGCTTAAAGCAGTTGTACAGCACCGGAAGACATACCGCGAGCAGGAGATACAGGCGCATCCTTTTCATACACACCTCCCCTCAGAACGACATGGCGAATGCAACCGCCGCACCCTGTGGAAAGACAACGGGCAGCACGACTATTTTCGACCGCGGCGGCGGCGCGAATATCGCCCAGGCAAGAAGCCCGGCACTCACCGCATATGCCGAATACGAGATGATATAGAGTATGCTCGAATTGATCCGATGCGTTTCGGACTCGCTGTAATACTGCGCCGCAAGCGCTGACCCCAGCGGACTTGCTACCGCATTATAGCTTTCATCTGCCTGCATCCGCAGCCTGTCCTCACCGAACCCGATGATATTGAGCGTTATACCGCTTGCTAAGGCAACACCCGCCCCGACATAGAGCCATGGACGTATATCGAACGACTGAACGGGCGTATCGACCGTAACGGTATTTTTAGCCTTCGCCGGCACGGAAGCGCGCGGCACCCGGTCAGCGGCAATTACCACACTCGCCATCACTGCCATACTGAGGACGATGCATCGTACAACATTCATACGGATACCCTCCGGGAACGATACCGAGAGATCAGTTACATAGTAAGAAAAACGGATGTGAAAGCAAATCGAATACTGTTCCGAGATCGTTACCGGCAGCGATCAACGCTGCGCCGATCCCCCGATCGCCCGCCGGAACTTCAACGGCGATGCGGCGGTGATCTCCCGGAACACATCGTTAAAGTGCGTCACCGTATCGTAACCGGCGAGCGCTGATATCTCGCGTACCGAAAGCGTCGTCGATGCAAGGAGATGCTTCGCGCGCTCCATGCGCCTCTCATTGATGAAACGCATCATCGTCTTCCCGGTAACGCGGTTGAACACCGCCGATACATAGTTCGGCGAAAGCCCTACGCGCGCGCTCACATCGGCGAGCGTTATCCGCTCGGTGAAATGTGACGAAAGATACTCGATGATATCGAAGATATATGCGTTGCGTTCGGTATCGCCGACATTATCGCAGTACAGCGTGTAGAGCGAGCGCATGATGAAGCGTATGAGATCGGTCGTCCCGAGCACGCGGTCGGTCATGTACATCTCCACGAGCGTCATCCCGTAGAACGCGATGCGCCTCGTTTCGCTGTCACTGAGCGTGAGCGATGTATACGGATCACCGACACGCTCGGGAAAGAACGGGCGCACGAGGCGGTACGCCCCGGCGAGCCCCTGCTCATCGAGCATGTCATCGGTATAGCCGAGCGCGGCGGGCATGAGGCACATCGTCAGCACCTGGGAGCCGCGTTCACCGGCCGTGCGTACGGAATGCGCTACCTGGTTATTGACGAAGAGCACCTCGTTCCGGCGTATCGTCCGTTCCCCGTCGGCGGTGACATAGCGCATGGAGCCCCGCACGACCGCCTGCACCTCGAGAAAACGGTGGGTATGGAGCACCGGGTCGTCGCCCTCCTGCGGACCATAGATAGCCGCAAAGAAATACCGGCCTTTGCGGAACGAAAGCCTGCGTCCTGATAGATTGAACGTATCCCGATAGCCGTGCCCCGCAGTGAATGCGACATCCATAAGGCCGAACAGGGGATCGGGCAGCTGCATCGTCAATCCTATCGTAATTTTTCCGAAGTCTTTCGTAAGCCGGAATAACCGCACATCGTGAGAACTGAGTATACTATGGCATGCGAAAAGCGAAAGTAGCATCGATCGCGTCTGGAATGTCTATGCACGAAAGCGCACACGTGTCCCCGACTGCGCAGGGCTGAACGTCCCCATCGCGAACGGGGCGTTTACAATAGGAAGCGAATGAACTATAATCATCACACGCAAAGGATCATGGAGGAACGAACATGGTGAGAGAACGAACTCCCGCGGCGCATATCGGCCGAGCATGCTGCGCCGCAGCGGTCATTGTCGCGCTGAACGCATCTGCCAATGCGCAGACAAAGATCGCCGAATGGGATTTTTCAGCCTTGACCGAGCTCGCAGCGCCGTCGCGCAGTTACCTCAATGACAAGTCGGGCGTCAAAGCAAATATCGCCGTTGACCGCGAAATAAGCACCCCCGACGGGAAAGGCGCATTGCGTATCGATGTCGTGGCCGCATCGCAGAACGAGGAAGGCGGCGATATACAGCTTATCTTCGTCAACGAAAAAGGATTGCAGGCAAAGAAGAAGTACCGCGTCATCCTGACCATGAAGGCGAACCAGACGATGATGATGCCGGTGAAGATCGTGACCATTCTCGACGGGAGCCCCTGGAGCGGTGTCGGCAATCCCGATTTCCAATACGCGACACCAACACGCGAGTGGAAGACGGTGAAATATACGTTCACCGCGAACGCCGATCATTCCGGTAAAGCGGTGCGCGTACCGTGTATATTCATGGGCGAATACGACGCGGGGACGACGCTCTGGATATCGCGCATTCAGTTCTTTGAAGTTCAGTAGCAAGGATATGTCTATGAAATCCATCATCACACTGCTTGTCATCACCTGCGTGCTCGGCGCCGCCGACCTGCCGCTCAGTGTCACGGTCGACGAATCGGTATCCATCAAGAAGGCCGACAATCTTCTCCTCGGACACAATTCCGACTGGAGCGCATTGCAGGTAACGCTCACCGACGGGGTGCTCCTGCCCGGGACAACGGACATAGACCCTGAGGTGATCAAACTGCTCGCCGGTATTCCCCTTGCCGCTTCGCGCGTTGCCGGGACCACATCGCAGGAATTCCACTGGAAAAAGGCCATCGGTCCGCTCGAAGATCGCACTGAACAGAAGGTGGCGGACTGGGAGCGAGCACCGATCAAACGCTCCTTCGGCCCCGTCGAGTGGGTGCGTTTCTCACGCGCGGTCGACCCCGCAGTCAAGCTCGTCTGGTGCATCAATATGTTCGAAACACCGGAAGATGCCGCTGACCTTGCGGAATTCTTCACCGGGGACGGACGATCGAACCCCAACGGCGGGGAGAACTGGGCGGCTAAACGGATAGCGCTCGGACTTACTGCACCGGAGAAGAACATACTCTGGGAGCTCGGCAACGAGCTGGACGGGATAGAGTATCATAAAAAATGGCCCTCGCCGAAAAAGTACACCGATGCCTGCAAAGCTGTCATCAATGCGGTGCGCGCGGTCGACCCGTCGGCACGCTTCGCCGCGTTCGGTGCTACGCTCTCAACGCTCTCACAGTATAAGCAGATCTACGGCGGCACCTGGGATATATGGCATAAAGCGGTGCTCCGCGATATCGGCGGCGATATAGATTATCTCGTATTCCATCCCTACTATGGCTCGGCACCGTCGGTATACATGTCGATCCATGAACGGAAATTCCTCGATATGATGCGCGATGACATCAAAGCGATCGCCGGCTCCGACAGGATAAAGATATTCCTCTCCGAATATGCGTTCTGGCCCGAGCAGGAGGACCCTGATAAGCCGTGGAAAGAATCGTGGTATCGCACGCACTCGCTCGAAGGCTGTCTCGCCGACGCCGAATGGATAAACCGCATGATATCGCGCCCCGATGTGACGCTCGGCACACGCCACTGCTTCGGCGGGAGCAGCGCCGGCCCCTGGGCGCTCATCTATTTCGATAAGGTGCAGAAAAAGCATTATCTCACCGGCATTGCCGATGTATTCGCCATGTTCAATGAGCCGTTGACGGCGAACGGCACGGTCGTAAAGTGCACCGCGGACGGTGAAAAAGCCGATGCCACAAGGAAAAAATGCCTTGTCACCGCCTCAGCGATAACCACCGCGAGCGGGCTTTCGCTTCTCCTAGTGAACCGCGATCCGGAAAACGCCCGCGCAGTGACGTTCTCATCGAAGAACCACTACCGCCTGACGAAGGAATCGAAGCTCACCTCACCGAGCGTGGACGATGTGAACAGCGTATCGTCGCGTCCATTGGCGCGAAAGTCACGAACGCGGTCGGATACCGAGATGTTCAGCACCTATACGCTGCCGGCGAAGTCATTCGTCATACTCGGATTAACCAAAAAATAGCACGATGAGAGGTTTGCATGAATAGAATATATAGCGCAGCAATTGCGTTGATACTTACGTCATCAGGAGTGTTCGGCATGGATAAGGATACCGCTGCGGCGATAGACAAGGCGCATGCAGCCATGTGGAGCCGCATGATAAAGGATGACGGCATTATGCTCGATTTCACCGACCGCGACGGCGCGGTTGTCATCCCCACGCCGGAGGAATGTGCAGAGGCGAAACCCAATGCCATGGGTTGGTGGACGCCCATAGAGAACGGAGGTTTCTTCAACGGCCTCTATCTGCCGGCTGTTTGTGAGCGCTACCGCCGCACGAAAAGCGATACCGATAAGGCACATGCACGAGCGCTCGCCAAAGGCCTCATGCTCCTTGCGAGCGTATCCGATGTCCCGGGGTATATTGCCCGCGGGGTTGCGACGGACGGAAAAAGCCATTACCCCTCCGGCTCCGATGATCAGACGCATCCGTGGTTCTACGGGCTTTATTTCTATGCAAAAAGCGGCATCCCCGATGCTGCCGAACGCGAAGGCATCATCAAAAAGATGAACGAGGTCGCCCGTGCGCTCAAGGCGAACCGCTGGATGTGCCCCTGCGACGGCATCTTTACCGGGCAGAACAGGGGTGCGTTCTCCGGAAAGGGATTTCGCGACGCATCGAGACTCTTATTCATTCTCCGGGCGATGTATGAACTTACACGCGATGAATCCTGGCTTGCCGATTATCGGAGCGCCGTGACTGAAACTCCCCGCGGTTCAAAGGTCGATCGATCGGCTATCTGTGCCGAGGGTGCTGAACGTGATCTCGATCACATCAAGGATCTTCTCACACAGATGTGGATAGTCGCGGGATCGCAGGGTTCGCTCGCGGAACTCATCCGTCTTGAAAGTGATGCAGCGCTTCGCAGAGCGTACAGAGAGGGTATGGTGAAGACCGCTTTATATGCGGCTGCCAGCATTGCCGCATATAAAGGATTCGACAATGGTGATGAACCGCCGTTCCGATTTCACGCCTGGCGTGAGATGCTCAATCCGAACTATAAGCCGCAGGCGAATCAGGATGAGGCGACAAAGGTCGCCATCGCCCAGCTTCGCGCGGTGAACATCATCGACAGGACGAATCAGCTGGTCCCCCGTCGAGATATGGAAAATGCCCAGCTGCGCTCTCCGCTCTCTGCAGCGTTCGTCGTTGCGCTCTGCGATGATGAGGAAGTCAGAAAAAACTGGCGGCCGGCGATAGAAGCCGCGATCCTGCATTACGAATATGCCAAGGTATATGGTTCACTGTTCTTTTTCGCGGAATGCGCGTACTACGCGTTGCCATAGCATTGCCCTAGCGTTGGCCCTGACGATAGGGCAACGTCACACTGTTCTTCGTATGCAGATCCGCCGGCAGCGGCGATATTGCTCAGGGGTACAGGTACAGACTATCCTGTCGGGTGCGCTTTCCGGCGATTGCCGGCATTCATTTCGAAGATATCGCTTCATTGCATCACGCCTCGATCACGCTTGACAGCGTATGGCGCGGCCGAGCGTATGAATGCGTATGAGCTGTTCGAGCCCGCGTTTTCGGGCGATACGGCGCGACAACATAATACAGTCCTCCACTACTATCATCGGAGCCGTACGTATTTCCCTGAGCTAAAAATCAAGCCCCCGTCGGCGATACTGCAGATAATACACCTGCTTCCCCGCCTTGCGCATTTTCTCCTCGTACAGCGTCGGCTGATACCCCGGGAGCTCATGCACCCATGGCGATGATAGCGCATTCTCAAAATGCGGCGAGGCCTCCATGACCGGCGACATTATCTCTTCAGCATAACGCATATCATCGGTGACGAGATAGAACGACCCGTTCCGTGCAAGGATGCCGTACACCGCCCCGACAAATAATGCCGTCACGATGCGCCGGCGCTCATGCTTCGTCTTGGGCCAGGGGTCGGGGAAATTGAGATACACAGCCGAAAAACGATATTTCCCGGCAAGATATTGCGTTATCGAACGCATCGCCTCGCCATGTATGAACAGTATGTTGGCAAGACCGCGTTTTGACGCCTTTGCAACGCTTTTATTGATGCATTTTCGTGAATATTCGATGCCGAGAAAGAACACATCGGGACGCTGCATCGCGTGCTCGACAAGGAATTTTCCGTTACCGCTCCCTATCTCAAGCTCACAGAAGGAGAACGCTTCCAGGTTCTGTTTCAAATCGGCGGAAATATCCCTGTCAAATGCATTGCATACATAGCGCGATTCCGAATCCGGATGAATGTCGTTGTAGCGGATCGTATCCTCCGTGCCAGTGCTCGCTGATAGTCCAAAGAGCAGCGGAGCATGCTCCGGCTGTTCTCACGTTTCGCGCTACGGATTCACTATGATCTCTGCGTTGAGCGCACCGGCGCTTTTGAGCGCAAGGAGCACCTGAATGATATCCTTCACATCGACACCGAGCTCATTGAGATTATCCACGATGGATTTCACCGAAGCGCCGTCGGGTATCGTCTGGTTCGGTTTCTTCTTCGCCGAAGGCGTACCGCCTGCATCCGCTGCGGCAGCCGCATCGATCTTTATCTTTATCCCAGCCACGCTCACGCCGGCACTCGACACACGGACATCCTCGCCCATAACGATGACGCCCGTGCGTTCATCGATGACCACCTTTGCCGTGGTATCCATCTCAACTTCCAATTCCTGGACCTTGGAGATGAATTCGACGGTATTGCTGATGAAATTGCTCGGTATCGATACAGTTATGCTTTTTGCATCGTTCTGCGTAAGCGGCGCATCGGCGAACTGCCCGCGTATTGCGGCGGCGATATTATTGATGGTCTTGAAATCCGATGCTGAAAGCACGACGGTGAACGCCCCATTCTCGATGAAGTCGCTCGTAAGCGTCTTTTCCACAATAGCTCCCATAGGGACAGTACCGACCGTGGTGACCGTATTCCTCCCTTCCGGGACGATGATGCTCCCTTGTGCTACCGCATACGTAACGCCGTCGGCTCCCTTGAGCGCCGTCTGCAGGAGCATGCCGCCGGCAAGTGTTTTCGCATCACCTACGCTCGAAGCCATCACGCTTATCCTGTCGCCTTCGTTGATAAAGCCGTCGATATCCGCGGTCACCATGACGACAGCGACATTCTTCGTCGTCATGCGCGTCTCGTCGACCGAAACACCGATGGTATCGAAGAAGTTCTTAAGCGTAGCTTTTGTAAGCGGGTTCTGCGCCGAATCGCCTTTCCCGGCGAGCCCGACGACAAGGCCATATCCCTTGAGCTGATTCTTGCGAACGCCCTTGAGATAGCTGATATCCTTTACACGAACCATCGCCTTCGGATACGACACGCCCGCAACAAGGGCCACAAGCGCACAGATGAGCGCGATCTTCTTTATCATGGCAGAACTCCGACGGATAAATACCTTGTAGTTATTGTCGGGATTTCTGAGAGTATGTTTATCGATTTTTTCCGCGTTTTCCTAGAGAATTCCAGCGATAATACCGTAAATATCATCGGCAAGGTCAGCGGCCGGCCGCTCCCCGGAAAGCACATGCAGGTATTCATACCGCATGGAAAGAAATAACGACCGCACTCGTTCCAGGTAGTCGGCTGCCTCGAAAGAATTACCGCCGCCCCTGGCCGAGCGTATGCGCTCAATTGCCGTAGTCACCGGAATATCGACGAGAAAAAGAATATCGGGCCGGTACACGAAAAGCTCCTGGTCACAGAGTATTGTCTTCCAGTCGAGACCACGGGCGCCCTGATATGCCGCCGTCGAGTAATAGTAGCGGTCAAGAACGACGATATCCCCCCGGAGAAGGACCGGCAGTATATTGTTCCTGAGGTCGTCCTTTCTGTCGAGCGTGAACAGCCGCAATTCCTCTTCCGGAGAGAACCGTTCGCCGGTGAACGAATCGCGAATCGTTTTCCCGTGCCCTGTCCTCGTCGGTTCGCTCAGAAGCACCGAATGCTGCCCTTCACGGTCGAGCCGCTGATACAGCATGTCCGCCTGCGTGGATTTCCCGCTCCCGTCAATGCCTTCGAACACGATGAGCTTTCCTGCATACCGTTCGTCCATGGCGCGCATCACCCGGCAAAGCCGTTATGGAGATGCGTCCCGTCGCAGAAGGGCTTGTTCTTCGATCCGCCGCAGCGGCAGAGCGCATAATGCTCTTTGCACTCAGGGGAGCACCCGTGAACGTCCTCAAAGACAACGCCTCCCTCGACATTGAGCGGGCCGTTCTTTGCAGCACGTATCGCCGGCGCACGATCGACATCCTGTATCCGTACGCCGTTCTCCATGTAGCTCAACGAACCCGACGGGCATTGTTCTATCGTCTCGATGATATCATTTTTCGATGCGCCGTTGGGATTGATCCATCGCTTCTTCCGTCTGTCAAATACACGATGGAGCAAGAGACAGCTGCCGTCATGTGAGCATACACCGCGATTATCCACGATGGTTATTTCCGCCCCTTCGTAGCAGACCACTCTATCGGGGACCCGCTCAGGCGATCGTTCAGGAGAATGCGACGCCTCTCCGTGAGAACCGTCGCAGAACGGCTTTTGCTTCGAAGCACCGCAGCTGCAGAGCGCCATGACGGGCTTCACCGGCAACGGCTCGCCGTCGGCAGCATAGAAGTTCTCCAGACCCGTAACCCGATACGGCACGGCTTTTGTGCGGGATATAAGCGGTCTTGCTCCGGGAGACGATGAGCCGTTGGGCATCTACTGATCGTTCCAATGCGCGCCGGCTATGAAAAGCGCCGCTCCGGCTATCGCCGAGTCCTTGAGCAGTCCCGTAAGCGACATGGTCATTGCCTGCATATTCCCGTTCGCAGCAGCGATACCCGGAAGATGCAGCGTGCAGATGAAAATAAGGAGCATGACCGCAAGGAGCGGCATGGACACCTTGATGAGTATCTTCGTTATCACGCTCGCCGCCGCCGCGATAAGCGCCGCACCGGTGATATATACGAGCGCAAGCCGTGTCGGACCGAAGTATGCGGGGATCATGGACTGCATGCCCTGCGCACCCATGAAATGCAGGAGACCGAACACAGCCAACGGTATCCCGAATATCAGACGGCCTGCTATCTTGAATGCATTACCCATAAAACGGCTCCTTTGCACTGATTGCCATATGCATTTCTTACTATACCAATATATCCGTGATTGTCAATTGTGCGGCATGCATCTGTCATTTTTTTGCAGCGTATGATATCCTATCGATCGTATGAATACAGGTCATCACCCCCGTCTCCTTACCCTGTTTGCGTCCATGTTCTTCGCCGGCGCGACAATCGCAGCAATGGTCCCGCCCGTTGCCGTTGCACGCACGAATTCCATCACCATCGACGGCGACATCGCCGACTTCAATAAAAGATCGCCAGTATTCATAGACAGGAAGGAATTGCTCGCGCTTGAGGCGCAGATAAGCAGATCGTGGCGGGGGACGAATGATCTTTCCGCGACGGTCTATTTCAACTATGACGATGAATACCTCTACATCGGGTGTCAGGTCTTCGACGAAACCCGTACTCACAAAAGCAGAACGGGAAATTACTTCAACGGCGACGGCGTAGAGGTGTTCCTGAGCGGCGACTTCATCAGGAACGGAAAAAACGCTGCCTCAGGACCGAACGATTTTCAGTTCTATTTTCTTCCGCCCACATCACCGGGGGAGACGCTGTTCGTATATAAGGCAAAAGGCGGTGAAAAGACCAGCACCGTTCTATCGCTCTACGGCATAGTGGCCGCATCGAAGGAATTCGGCGACCGCTACACTATGGAAATACGAGTCCCGCTGCACCTGTTCGGCACAGGGAACACATCTCGGGGGATCGGCATCAATATTGCCATCGACGATGCCGACGGCACAGCATATCGGGAAACGCAGATCGTAATGAACGGAAGTCCGAACGCATATATGGCACCGAAATACCTCGAAATGCTTCGGCTGTCAGGCTCATATCATAATCCCGTCGGTGCAAAACCACCCCTCGGCCTTATCGCCGTCGTCATCGCGGCTCTTGCTGTTTTCACGGGCTATGCCATTGCACTGCGTTTTATCATCGTACTGCCGCTTACGATAAAGCTCTGGATCGCGGTCGGTTCAGCATGTGCACTGCTCTTGTGCGCCGGGGTGTACGGGATCGCCGGGTTCGCGGTGAACGCCGGAAGGAATTCAGCGGCAGCGCGTATCGCCGCGATCGATGAGTCCGCGATGAGCAACATCGCCCGGGCCTTCGCCGGAAGGATGGATTTTGACGAGTTTTCGGAACGATTATACGCGTATGCCATCGGCTCGAACGTAGACAGCACCGTCAGGTACGATTCCCTGCCGCTCATCCCCGCGGTAAAGATCATCAAGAGCCGCCAGGGAACGCCGATGCGCCTTGAATCATCCATGATCTTGAACTGGAGCTTCACCAATGGCATCGTACCGGTACGCGCACGCGGTGTGCGGATGATCATTTCCGGATACGATGCCTATGCAAAGATAACCAATAAAGGGGAGGCATATCGCATATCGTTCCATTCGGCGGGCGGCAGACGTTTCGAGCATATACTCACCAACGGGGTGACCCTGTTCAGCGCCGAATACAGGCACCACACGCGGACGAACACCATCGCCTCGGTGCGCTACGGTATAGGCCTGCTTAACCGAAACACGATGGCGGTGACCGGCATCGCGGATGAGTACGAACTTCTGTTCCCCGAGCCGGCACTGATCAATGCAATATCGTTCGATCAGCTTATGGCAGGCGTATCCATCGCCGTGCGGGCGATAACGTTCATCGGGGCATCGGGCGACTATATTGTCGGGCCGTTCATTACGTCCAGGGAATGGTACAGCTGGCAGGGAACGCGCATCAGCCGCTATGTATCGATATTCGATTCCTTCGAAGGATACAGCGACGCACTGCTCAGCGTCGACTACCCGTTCAGCGGTTATGCCGACGAATTCCGTGTGCAATACAACGGCTATATTGACAGCGCTTCGCGCGACATCATTCCGTTCGGCGCGATAGTCGCAGCAGTCGACATCATCTACAGCGATGGAACGGTCGTACGCACGCCTATCATTGACGGGCTTTCCTACAGTATTACCTCGGAGCTTTTCGGCCACGGTCACCCGCCGCACTTCACATCGAAAGTCTCGCGCCGTTCTATCTCGCCGAACGGTTTCATGGGGCACGACAAGGAGCTCGTCGTTCCGGCACGACCGGGCAAAAAGATCGGCACCGTGCGCTTCGTTTCCCTCCTCCCCGCAACACGCCTCACCCCGTACGGCATGACGGGCATACGAAAAAGCTCCGACCAGATCGATTGCGCGCCGCTCTCTCACGCCGAACGAAAGCATATCTCCGCGGCGGAAACCCTCGTCTATTACAATGGAACGGTGCTCCCGAGGAACGCGGCACCACAAGCGCTCTCCGCGGTCAACGGATACTTCGATGAGCACCCTCCCTACCGCCAGCAGGATTTCGGTACCGCGCGCATCGTGCACACCGACAAGGGCACGCTTATCGTCACTCCGCTCCGGTATGGGAACGACATGTCGCCGCTTGCGCTCGTTCATTTTCTGCCGCATCGGGAGTCCGCCGTTGCGTTCATCATGAAGATCATCATCGTTCTTGCCGGATTTTTCACGTTCGTATCCGCGCTTCTCCTCATCACACATATCGTCATCGATGCTCGTATCCTCTCCATGAAAATGCTCGCCATATCGATATCGCTCGCCGTAGTGCCGCTTGCGGCTGCCACCGTACTGTTCATCTATATCTACAACCGCAACGCGGTGAACGATGTTCTTGCAGGACGTTCTGCATTGAGCGAATCGTTCATTCACTCGGAGATCGCCGGCACCTTGTCATCGCTCGCTGACATATCGAAACGCGCCTGCGACACCGTACTTGCGGGCGGCGAGCTCAGCACGGGTGGGCCCGTGTATCTGCAGCTGCATGACGTCGATCGGGACAGACGAACGCTCGTTCTCCGCTATTCATCGAATACGCCCGCGCGGTTCATGCGCGCTGAAAGCGCACGTCAGCTCAAACGCTCAGGCCCCATACTCAACTCGGTGTTCGGACCCGTGCTTGCATGGACAACGATACGCACGGAAGGCGGGAGAATAGTGAGCGTGACCGCGTTCCGTGAAATTGATGCCGCCATGCTTGCCTTCTGGGGAGAACGGACAAAAAGTGAGGCGAGCATACATTTTCTGAACGGATACCGATATTCCTCTGCCATGGCAGTACCGTATCATATTCGTGTCAATCGATCCAAAGGCGGGGGAGCACTTCCCGAAAGCAGCGAGCGCATCATCGGCGGCAGACAGTATTACCTTCATGCATTCCCGGTGAAGAACCAATTGCAGGAAGAGCAGATGCTCATAGGCACGGCCATCGATGCAGCTTCATTCGCAGAGACGCGGCTTATCATCATCGCCGGCGGTATTGCATTCGCCCTCATCGCCGGTGCACTTGCCTTCGCGATAGCCTGGTGGTTCTCGCAGAGGATATCCGGGGCAGTGCTTACGGTCGCCGGCGGCATGAAGCGTGTCGAGGCGGGCGATCTTTCCGTATCCGTCACCGTCGACTCCCGCGACGAGATAGCATCGCTTGCCGATGGTTTCAACACGATGGCAAAAACGCTTGCGAATCTCCGCACG